>JAEDOE010000102.1 GCA_016302095.1 Anaerovibrio sp.
AATCATAGCCGACGGCCTCGGCGGACACCCCGGCACATACACATCCACCGGCACCACCTTGTCGGCAGCCCCCACGATGGCATAAGTATCACCATAGGTCTCGCCACCTGCGGCACAGGCACCGCACGCCATTACCAGCCGCGGCTCCGGCATAGCCTCATAGCTCATCTTCAATGCCTGCTCCAGATTGCGCGTTACCACGCCTGTCACCATCAGCATATCTGCATGGCGCGGGGAAGCCACAAAAGCCACTCCATACCTATGCAAATCATAATAAGGATTGCCAAGGGCACCCATTTCAAAATCACAGGCATTGCAGGAACCGGCATCCAGGTGGCGCACATGCAGGGAACGCCCCAGCTTTTCCTGCAGCACATCTGCCAGTGCTTCCTGCCCGGCCTCAATAAGATAAGGCATGGCATCCTCATGAGAATGCTGCAGCATATTGCCATCCTCCCTGCCTTCTTCCAAGGCAGCCATAGCACATGCCTCTACACACTTGCCGCAGAAAATGCATTTCTTGTAATCAATCTTATACCCGCTGCCCTCAACCTGAAAAGCTCCTACCGGGCATGCCCTCTGGCACTTTGGCAAAAGGCTTTCCTCTACACTGCCTGACAGCTTGCCGCGAAAACGCTGGCTGCCGCTGAGGGAAACCGGTTCCGTGGCTATTTTATCGCGAAAAATTCTTTCCAATACCTTAAACACAGTCATCCCTCCTTAGCGGTCGATACAAGCATAGCAAAGCTCAAAGCTCTTGTTGATTAGTGGAAAATCAGGAATAATATCTCCCTGCACTGCAATGGTCAGGGCAGGCCAGTTAGGATAGGAAGCACTACGGACAAAGAGCCTGTCAATCCTGCCAGTCTCATCAAGAGCCACATAATGGAAATTGCTGCCCCGTGGCGACTCGCAGATACCCCATGCCTCTCCGGCACCATAAGCCATATCAGCATGCAGCGGCATCCCCTGACAATTTCTCAGCATCTCAAGAAGCTTGTCAACCATCTCAAAGGAAGCAGACAGCTCCCCAATGCGCACCAGCAGCCTTGCCGCCACATCCCCCATGGTCTTGGTATACGGCTGGAAGTCCAGCTCCGGGTACACCCCGAAGGCAAAATCACTGCGGCTGTCATGGGCATAGCCGCTGGCCCTGGCCCCCACGCCAACCATGGCCAGATCCACAGCCGTCTGATGGCGGATGATGCCCGTAGTCTGCACGCGGTTCTGGAAATTCTCCTGCTCCCGGAACATGGTAGCCAAATCCTCCACGCCCTCGGCAGTTGCATCCATCAAGCTATGGATTTCCTCAATCAGCTCAGGGGTAATGTCCTGACGGACTCCCCCCGGCACAATCACGCCCCGGAGGAAGCGATTGCCAGCCACGGCTTCGCAAAGCCTCATCAAACGCTCTTTGAGCCTTGAACCCAAACTGATAGCAGGATTAAAGCCCACGCCTGCCGGCATGTTGCCCAAATCACCTACATGATTTACAATGCGTTCCAGCTCCGACAGCAGGGTGCGGATAATCTCCGCCCTTCGCGGCACGCTGACACCTGCCACCTTTTCCACCGCCTGGCAGAAGCTCCAGGTATTAGACACGCTGCAGGCACCGCAGATGCGCTCCACAATATGCAAGGCTTCCTCCGGCGTTTTACCCTCTACGGCTTTCTCTATACCGCGGTGGGTAAAGAACAGCTTGGCATCCAGCTGCAGCATGGCCTCACCGGCCTGGCTGAAGCGGAAATGCCCCGGCTCGATGATGCCTGCATGAATAGGCCCTACAGGCACTTCAAAAAGCCCCTGCCCCTTGGCGGAGCGCACCTTGAACTTCCGCTCGCCCCGCACCTTGGCATTGACCTTCACAGACTTCCGCAGTGGATAAAAGCCCTCCGGGAAGCTCTCATGCAGTACCAAAGGACGCAAATCAGGATGCCCCTCCGGCACCAGGCCGAACATATCATGGATTTCTCTCTCGTACCAGGCAGCAGCCGGGATGGCATGGGTGATGCTCTGATAGCTCAGGAAGCCCTCCGGATTAAACACCGCCTTGACCACCTGCATGTCCTTCTTCTCAGGAATCTCAAAATAGCAATAAATAGCATAGCCGGTGCCCTGGGCTGTTTCATCCCTGCCAAACATGGCAGTCAGCGGATGGCGTCCCCCGTCATAGACACGCACTGCCGTCTCCAGCAATGCCTCCGGCGCAATCACATGGTCAACATGTGCCATACGCTCCATCAATACACACCTCCCAGAACAATCTGTGCCGCATGAGTCAGCAGGTTATTCAGCACCGCAATCTCACTGAGCCCGGCACTGGCCACGCAGCTAAAGAGCAAAAGCCCTGCCAGCACAGCGGAATCCACGAAGCCAAACAGCTCCCCGGAGCTCTTTCTCTTGGCCTGACCGCCAAACATGCGCATGACATGGTACAGAATACCAATCAGCATGCCAGCCAGCAACAGCAGCATTAAAATGCCCAGCCACGGATGCTCCGCCTGGAAAAAGCCGAAAATAATATAGAATTTGCTGAAGAACACACCGATTGGCGGCATACCAAGAATACCCACGATGCCCAGCAGCCAGAACAAGGCCGTCCGCGGTGTCTGAGTCATCATGCCATGGATACGCATCATATTCTTGGTGCCAAACTCCTCCATGATAGTACCGGCCGTGTAAAACAGGGAATACTTCACCAAAGCGTGATTAAACATGTGCAGCAGCATAGCCTGGGCGGCCATCGGCACAAAAAGCCCTAAACCTGCCACCATCAGGCCGAAATTCTCCATGGAGGAATACGCCAGCATGCGCTTTACATCCCTCTGCACCAGCACAAAAGGCACTGCCGCCGCCACTGTAAAGAGGCCGAAGAACAGGCACAGGCCGCTGATGAAATCCACCCCGATGGATGGCAGCAGGATGATGATGTTCCTTATCAGCACATAGATGGCGCAGATACACAGGGAGCCGGACAAAAGGCCGCTGGTCAGTGCCGGTGCCTCGGAATGGGCATCCGGCAGCCAGGCATGCATTGGCGCCAATCCCACCTTTGTGCCATAACCCACAAAGAGGAAGCAGAAGGCGAACTTGGCCATAGCCGGGTCAATGCTGTCCACATGCTGGGCAAGATACAGCCAGTTCAGAGGATTGGCCGGCCCGATATTGGTCAGCTGGATGTAGTAAACGAGAATTGTTCCCAAAAGAGCAAGACAGATGCCCACGGTGCAGACCATGACATACTTCCAGGTAGCCTCCAACGAAGTACGGGTAAACTTGAACGCCACCAGCAGGGCAGATACCAGGGTAGTTGCCTCGATGGCAACCCACATCAGGCCCAGGTTATTCACCGTCACCACCACAAACATAATCCACACAAACATGTGGGACAGGGCATAAAAACGCCCCTCCAGCCGCCCGAAGCGGCGCAGGTAGCCATACCGCTTGTTGGTGTCCCTGTCCAGATACGCCTTGCTGGTCCAGGCAAAGGCAAGGTACAGGGTGCCGATAATCAGCAGCATCCAGACACTGAGGGCATCCAGATACAGGTATTCATCCCCGTAGGGAGTATTCACATCAAAGGCCGTCACCAGCAGGAAAAGCGCTGCCGCCACAGAGGTGGCAGTCAGGCGGTTCAGCCAGTGCAGCACATTCCTTGACAGCATATTTGTTGCCGAAACCAGACTGAAGACGACAGGCAACAAAAGTATGATATAGATAAGGTCACTTATACTAAAATTCATCTCATTACCCCTTCAGCTTTTTCATTACACTCGTATCAGTAGTCATAAAGGACAGGCGCATTCTGGAGGTCAGGATAACCAGCACCACTACCGCAATCAGCACATCCAGGAAAACACCCAGCTCCACCACCAGCGGCAGTCCCTCCGTCATCAGGAGTCCCAGCAGGTAAATGCCGTTCTCCAGGGTAATCAGCCCCACAATCTGGATGATGGCACGCTTTCTCAGCACCATCAGTGAAAGTCCCGTCATAATCATCAGGATAGAAGCTGCAATAATATCACGTCCCACAGAGCCAGGCAGCAGCCGCTCCACAATGGCATAGCCCAGCACCAGAAACAGTGCCGCCGCCATAGTTGAGTAGTTGACGTTGCTCTCGGACAAAATCTCACGCTCGTTGGTCAGCTTGCCCACCAGATTCCACACCGCCCCCGGGATAAAGATAACCTTTACCGCCAGCGTCAAAAGCCCCGGCAGCATGGCATGGAGGCCGCCCCCATGGGACAAGCCCAGCCAGAAGCAGGCACAGGCAATAATCAATGACTGGCTGGCAAGGCAGATGACTGCCCGCCGCAAATCCGTAATTCTGGTCTGCAGAAAAACTACAAGAACCAGGAACACTACCAAATAATCCACTTTCTCCCAGTCCTCCTTACTCCGCAATAATCGCCAGAAGCAGCAGCACTATTGCCGCCCCCAGATAAACACGCACCTTAAAGAGGCGCATCTTGTTGTTGAGGATTTCCACAATGCCTATCAGCACCGCCCCAAACAGGATTTTCACTGCCAGAGGCACAGCCAGCGGCAGATAAAGTGCACCGAACAAGGTCAGGAACACCATGATTTTCAGCATGCTGCCCAGATGGATAAGAGTCAGCAAAGGACCGGAATACTCCAGGGTCATGCCCTCATGAATCATGGTCAGCTCCAGATGGGTGTCAGGGTTATCCACCGGCAGGCGGCTGTTCTCCGCCAGAATCACCAGAAAGAACGCCACGCAGGCAAGAGCCGCCGACACGGTAAAATACGCCCCATCATAGTCAATCACCATGCTGGACAGGGTGGTAGAATGATACCGCAGGCTGTTGATGAGGATAGCCAGCATCACAGCAGGCTCCACCAGCACGGAGATATAAATCTCGCGGGAGCCACCCATGCCACCGAAAGAGGTGGCAGCATCCATGGAGGACAGCGTCATAAAGAAACGCCCCAGGGCAAGGATATAGACAAAGACAAAAGCATCGCTGATGCTCACCTGCCCTGCCAGAAACCCCGGCACCATAGAAGCCGCCAAAAAGCTGGTCACAAAGTACGCCACCGGCGCCAGAATGAAAATCACGCTGGTATGGGGCGTCAGGATAGTAGGTTTCTTCCACCATTTCCGCAAATCAAAATACTCCTGCAGCACGCTGGCACCCTGCCTTTTCTGCAAGAACGCCTTTACCTTGTTGATAATGCCGGCAATCAAAGGCGCAAAAGCCAGCAGCACCAGGGCCTGTACTATATTAAGCCCCAGACCTTCCAGAATGTAGCCCATTATAATACCCCCCAGATAAGCACGCAGATCATGGCAATCATGGTATAGCCGATATACAGGCTCACACTGCCCTCCTGAATGTGGCGGAAAGCGGAGGATGAGCTGATCATCCAGGTCTGTACCGGCTTGTACAATTTCTCAGTAAACAAATCAGGAATCTCCAGATGCACCTTCAGCTTGCGGCCGAAATAATCATGCTC
>JAEDOE010000103.1 GCA_016302095.1 Anaerovibrio sp.
CACCGCCAGCACCTTTGCACCGCTGATGACGCCCTCCGCCTTCCTTTTAGCTATGTCGGCAGCAGCATCCACATCCCTGTTTACTACAGCCTTTCCTATCTCATAAGCCGTCCTGCCGCTGCCCAGCAGCGCCTGCGCCGTACCTCCCAGCGTCCCCTTGGCAATCCCCCAGCCTATATCCATCAGCTTGCCCATGAATCATCACCTCAATTTCAGTACAAAATTCATCATTCATCTTGTATATAATATAACAATTCAGCACATCAGATGATGGTCAAAAAACATGTGAGATATTGCCCTGAAAACAAAAATACCCCCACAGCCAGCTTTCTTGCTCTAACTTCCGGGGGTATCTACAGTATATCTCATCCTATGGACGTTTGATTAGTACAGCTTCAGAGGCGTATTCAGATTATCCTCAGGCATCTTTCCAACGCCTCAGACAGCAGACATGTGCCATGATTCAAATGACGACCTTTTTTGTCCCACTCACAGATAAAAACCGTACTAACGTCCTCGATAGAATCACATTCTACCGTAAGATAACGCAATTCTGTAAATTTCTCATCAAACTTGCAAATGCTGAAAAGGCACTCAGTTGCCTCCATCGGCTCCGGCCATCTGATGATGACAGCATAATAACCCTCACGCACCTTAACGCCGTCCACCACGAATTCCTCTGCGTTAAACAGCATGTCAATTTCCATGTCCTTCAATATGCCGCAAAGTGCCTTATAAAAAGCATCCTCCTCATGCATAATCGCCTTTATGAAAGTATCACGCAAAGCAAAAAATACCTCTGGCACATGCCTGTGCTCTATCCAATATAAAAGGTCATGCCTGGACAGCTTTTTCATGCCCCATCTCCCCCTTCATCATAACTCCATCAAAAATATCACCCTGTTAAATTAATTATCCGCCAGCTTAATTGCCAATATGAAACCAGCTGCAGCCCCTATCGGCCCGGCTATAGCTCCGCCTATGGCAGGCAGCAGCAGCAAAAGCAGGCAGCCGCCGCAGCCGCTATCATCCGAGCTGCTAGAGGCAGGTACATCTCTGGAAGAATCCTCTGAGCGGCTCATCCTGCTCCTCGGATTAGCCGGACGAGCAGGCTTATTAGCGGCCTGCTGTGCCTTGGCAGGGGCAGGCTTATTGGCGGCCTGCTGTGCCTTAGCAGAGGCAGCATCATATTCAGCTTTAGTTTCTCTGACAACTTGTAATGTTTCATTAAGGTTTTTTACAGCATAAGGTATATCACCTGCAATTGCCAAAAGCTTTTCAAACAATATTATGACAACACCATACTCATCTTTTTGCTTAAACAGGTTCATGCAGACATCATCAAAAAGCTTATTGTAGACCGGGCCTATATAGCAAAAGTCATTTTTCCCCTCTGCCACACTCATCACTGCCAAAGGCCGTGCCAATCTGCCGCCCTTGTCCATAGCCTCACAGGCAGCCTGCACATTGCTTCGTGAAGGATTTGCCAGCACCTGGTCCAAAAGCTGCATCGTATGCTTTTTCAAATCCTCCAGCTGCTGCTCCACGGACAGGCGGTAGCCATCCATAAAATCCTGGATAATCCCCCCGTACTTCCCCTTCTTCCGAAGTACTGCCTGGGCCACCTCCAAGGCAGTCTGAGTGTATTGGCTGGCTGCCATGTTATCTACAGCTTCCTGCAGCTGCTCCCGGATATTGTTGCGCACCTCATGCCAAACAGCTTCGATGGGCTCCACCCCCTGCACGGCAGGAAAGCCGGACACGCTTCTGCTCCTGTTCACCCAGGCCAGCAGCTGCGCCATGTCCATCTCCCTATAGGCAGTATCTAGAAAAACTATCTCATTGGCAAGCCGTGGCTTTCCCAGTAGCCCGATGAGCTTCTGATTCATAGCTGCCAGCTTGTTGACACTGGCCATAAATACAGCCTGCTGCTTTGTAGCGGCAGCAAGCAGCCTCTGCTCCTCCTGCGGCTGGACATCCGGGAACCAGCCCAGCTCCGCCTGCAAACGCTGCTGGGGATTTAACAGAATCCCCTTGGCCTTTTCAAAAATTTCTTCCCTTTCCGGCTCATCAAAGCATCTGTCATCCGCCTTTTCATCAATCACCTGCTTGCTGTCCCGTATAGATACACCCAGAATAAAAAACGGGTTTTCATTCAGCTTCATCTATATCACACTCCCCATCATAACCTTATCAGACACATACAAGAAACTTCATCAGCCACAGGCAAGGCGCACATGCTGCCGGGAAAATCCCGGCAGCACCATGCCCCTTTCCTGTCAGCCCCTCACAATATTGGAGCGGACGCCGTTGGCATCACTATCATCTTCCCTGCGCTTGATGCTCCACAAAAGGTCTACCACCTCACGCAGCGCCTGAATATTTTCATTGACCACCGCATTCATGCCCCGCTGCTTCAGGGCCTCAAAGGCCTGCTTGTCCTCAAAATCCTCCGGTGAATCAATCATGCAATTAAAATCATAGATAATAAATTTGTCGCTCTTGGCCATAACCTCATAATTCAGCCCACGTATGTGGTCAATGACCTCCTCAAAGCCGTTGCCTGGCTGGGCTATCCTACTGCGAGCCGCGGCAAACATCCGATGATACAGTTCATCTTCCTCCTGATTAGCCATTTCTTTATAAAGATCATTGTAGGATTCCTCAAAATGAGCCAATGTCTTCTCCCGCAGCAGCTGCAAATTGCCCCGGCGTATTTTGTTCAGCTCCTTCTTCATCTTGAGGATAGCGTCGTTCAATTGCTGCAATTCCTCATGGTCAGACTTGTCCTGCTGCACATTCATAGCCTGAGAAGCCACTTCCCCGGCCTTTTTCAGCTGCTCCATATAGGCACCATCCTCAAGATTTTCCCCCAGATTGCGCACCCTCATCATCAGCTGCTTGCCGTCATAGTTCAGCTTGTCCGCCACCTTGTCCAAATCCAGCTGGCCGCCCTGCCGGGAGTAAAAATTCTTGTCGCTGTTGAAGGACTCGGAAATGGACGGCACAGAAATTTCCAGGTCAATACTGCCAGAGTCGTTGACCACATAATTACAGATGATTTCCGCCCCTGCCATAATCATGCCGAAATCAAAATCCCTGCCAGTGATGGTCATGTGGCCGATAAAGCGGTTATCCTCCACATCCTCCTGCATATCGCCTTCCCACAGCTTGAAATTAATCGCCTCATCGCTGCCAGCCCGGATGGTTTCCGTAGCCCGGAATTTCTTCTGCCCCTTGGCAGGCAGGGCATCTCCCTCCCGTACCAGGTAATCAAGCACAGCCTTGTCGCTGCTGCTGCTCTCGCAGACCTCCACCCCGATAGAATGGGATGCCAGAATAGCACCTACAGTTGCCAGGGTATAGGAAATTTCTATATCGCTGTTTTCCAGCTCCACAGGCCTGCCAGAGGCATCAAATACGTCCACATGAAAATGATTGCTGCCCCGCCGGAACAATTCCAGCTCCAGGGTTGCCCTGTTCTTCAGCTCCATGCTGCCGGAATGCCAGCCCGTATCCCTGGAAGATATTTCAAAGGTATAGCCCGTCACAGGCTTGGCCAGCACAATAGCAAACTTCGCCTTTGGTGCCGTAGAACGTGCCACATACCGAAAGCTCAGGCCCAGGGACTTGCCGCTTTCCACCTGCTCCCTGGCTGACTTCCTGCCATGCTCCTCATTGCTCCAGTCGATGGACTCAGCAAAAATACTTGCACCCTCGGACACGGCAGTCATAGGGTTCACCTCAATGCTGCCCACCGGCACGCCTACCTCCAGCACTACCTTGTCCCGCAGGGATTTATAATTGGTCGGGCCGCCCACAAAGATAATGCGGTCAATATCCTGAGGCGTCAGCCCCGCCTTCTCAATAGTTTCCCTTGTAGTCCTGACAGCCTCCATCACCAGCTCATCTATCAGATCATCATAGGTACTGCGCTGCAGCTCCACATCCAGGTAGATTTCTTCCCCGGCAGCATCAAAGGTGCCGGTCTCCCCCTCGATATTTACGACCTCGTCAGAAGAAAGCTCTATCTTTGCTACCTCTGCCTTGTAGGCGGCAATCCGCAGGAGCTTCTTGTACTCATCCCTTGCCCTGAAATCATCTGGCAGCTGATAGTTGCTCCGCAGCCAGGGGATGACCACGTTGTTCATAATCACCCGGTCAAAGTCCCTGCCGCCGCACATGGCAATGCCGCCATGTGCCAGCAGATTTACCTTGCCGGACATGCTCTCCGCAATGGCAACATCCAGTGTGCCGCCGCCCAGGTCAAAAATCAGGAAATTGCCATCCCGGCTGCCGGCCTTCATGACACTCATGATGGCTGCCACCGGCTCCTGCATCAGTGCCACCTTGCCAAGCCCTGCCTGTTTCGCTGCCTCCAGGGTAGCGGCATTCTGCATCTGGTTGAAGGCAGCCGGAACGGTAATCACCACGCCTACCTCATCACTGCTGCGGATTTCCTCCGGCAGGTTCTTGTACAGCTCCCGCAGTACCTCGGCACTACATTCCTCCGGAGTCAGCTCCTCATCCCCCAGCTTGATTTTTGTGCTGGTTCCCATGAACCGCTTGAACAGAGTAGCACAGCGTTCCGGCTGCTGGGCGGCCTTCAGATAGGCATCCTTGCCATAAAACCGCTTGCCCCGCTTATCCACATAAATCGCCGAAGGGGTTACATCATTCTGGTCCTTCTTGCTTTTCCACACCCTGACATTTTCTCCGTCAAAAGAAGAAATCGCGCTGTTGGTTGTCCCCAAATCAATGCCCACATAATATTTCATTGTTTATCCTCCCTACAACTACAGAACCCTTTTTCAAAATCTCCGCGGAATTAAGCTTCTTGATGGTGGGCTCAAGGGTTACCTCCACCCTCAGCTGGTCCTCCGCCTCAAAATCCTCCAGATTAATAGGATAAACCGGCAGCCCGGTATTGTAGACCTCCCCGGCAAAATCCAGAACCTCTATGCCCAGCTTCTCCAAGGCAGCAGTGCTGTGCTTGTCAAACCTTTTTACCTGGTTCATGCCCCGCTTCTGAATCTGCGGATTCAGCACCTTGCTCACCAGTGCCTTCGTATACTGGCACAGCCGCCAGCCCTCGGCAGCATAATCTGCCAGCTTAAGATAAAAATCCTCTGCATATGCATTTTCAGCTACCTCCTGCACCTCTGTATCAGGTACAGCTTCATTTTCTTTTTCTTTTTCATTTTCATTGTCTTTCATGCAAAAATACTCCTTTCATACTTGCTGTATAAAAATATAGCAGACATCAGGAAATATTTCGTGTCAAAAAACATGTGAGGTTTTGCAGCATTGACAAACAAGCCATCAGGCACAAAAAAACCGCACCTTGCTTCAGGTACGGTCAATTTATGAAAAATCAATCAAAATGCAGATAACTTTACATATTGCAATCATGCTTATATTGGTCAGCTATGTATCGCTGAAAAAACTTGTCATACTCCTTCTGCCCTATG
>JAEDOE010000104.1 GCA_016302095.1 Anaerovibrio sp.
TTGGCAATCTCGTATTGCAGCCTGGATTTCAGGCGAAAATCATTGGGGTCATAGCCATCCACCGACAAATTCAGCTTTTTGCTGCCTATATCGATACCGATGCCCGCCTTGCTGTCAATCACACCTGCCCTGGCACCGAAAAGCCCCCGAGACATGCCCCCCTGAAAGTTGATATTATTGTCCTCGCCTATATCATTCAGCCCCAGCCGCAAAAAGCTGCTGTCATCGGGACGGATATCCATGCCGATGCCGGTCTGCCAGCGGTCATCCTTGCCGCTGTACATGGTCTCAAGGCTCCCTTCGGTCTTGATGCTGGAAACCTTGCCCATCATCTTGTCGGCACGCTCGCTGACACCGCGCACATTGTGCAGGGTTGCCTTCAAATCATCTGCCACCTGCGGGTCGGTCACAACCCCCTCCAGGGCAGATGCCATGTTGTCAATGCGCTTGCTGGTGGCGGACAGATTGGCGATGGCCTCCTTCAGGTTGGCACCTGTTTCACCATTGCCGTTGAAAGTAGATACCAGTACCTCCAAACTATCTGCCGCCCGCATCAGGCTGCCTGTCATCCTGTTCAGGTTCTGTGCCATCTGGCGCACATCTCCCTGGTTGCTGGCTGCCATTTCTGCCAGAGTGCCCGTCAGCCTGTCAATATTGGCGGTAATATTCCGCATGTTCATGGAAACTTCTTTCAATGCCTTCTGGGTGTCCTTGTCACCCAGCACATCATTCATGGAATCCAGCAATGTCTGCACCTTCAGCACAGCCGTATTCAGATTTGCCATCATATCGTCCATGGTTGCCTCCTGCAAGCCATAGAGAAAATCCCCCGGTGCGTAGCAGTCCTCCATATCGGCATCCTGCGCCGGAGTTATATTGATGAATTTTCCTCCCATTACACCATTAGATGTGACAATCACGCTGGATTTCTTGGGAATTTTTACATCATCCTCTATGACCACATCAGCCACAACCCCCAGGCCGGAGGGCTCCACCCTGCTTACCTTGCCAATTCTCACCCCCGCATAGCACACATCGTTGCCGGAGGTCAGTCCTATTGCCTGAGGAAAGCCGATGCTCAGGTTGTAGCCCTTGTCACCGCCCGGACGTATGCCGCTCAAAAGAGCCATAATGCCCACCAGCAGCACCACACCCAGCAGGGTAAAGGCACCTACCTTCACTTCTGTATTCATTTGCGTGCCTCCCTTCCTACATGCATCCGCTGCAAAAAGCTCTGTACCCGCGGGTCCTCAAGCTTCTGAAAATTTTCCACATTTTCCACCGCAATAAGCTCTCCCTCATAAATCATGGCAATGCGGTCTGCAATAGTGCAGGCACTTGCCATATCATGAGTAACTACCACTGAGGTAGCTTTCTGCTTCTTCTGGGTATCAACAATCAGCTCATCAATCTTCGCTGTCATAATGGGGTCCAGCCCGGAGCTTGGCTCATCATAAAAAATGATTTTCGGATTGAAGGCAATGGCACGGGCCAGCCCTACGCGCTTCTTCATGCCGCCGGACAGCTCTCCCGGCATGGAAGCCTCAATCCCCGGCAGTCCCACCTGCTCCAGCTTTTCAGCCACAATGCTCCTGATTTTTTCATCTGAATAGTCCGTATGCTCCCTGAGCCCGAATGCCACATTCTCCCCCACAGTCATGGAGTCAAAGAGGGCAGAATACTGAAAGACCATGCCCATATGCATCCGCAGCTCATCCAGCTGTTTTTCGCTCATATTGGCAATAGGACTGCCCATAATATAAATCTCGCCGCTGGTAGGCCTGTCCAGCCCGATCAAAAGCCGCAAAAGCGTACTCTTGCCGGAGCCGGAGCCACCTATAATCGCCAGGGTTTCCCCCTCAACCACATCCAGATTTATGTGCTTCAACGCCTCATGGCTGCCAAAGCTCTTGCACACATCCCTGATTTTTATCATATCATCCCTCCATCTACATCAATACAGCATCCAGGAAAGGATAACATTCAGCATGAATATAACAACAATGGAAGCAACCACCGACCGGGTAGTTGCCGTGCCTACCCCCTCTGCACCGGCAGGGGCACGCATGCCGTAGTAGCAGCCCACGGTAGCTATAACCAGCCCGAAAACCATTGCCTTGATCAGCCCGGCATAAAAATCCGCCCCATCGGCAAACTGCTCAATGGAATGCCAGTAAACATAGCTGCTGATGCCAAAATACTTCAGGGCAACCACCCAGCCCCCCAGCACGCCAATCAGATTGCCGTATACGGTCAAAAGGGGCACCATCACCATGCAGGCAATCATCCGCGGCACCACCAGATATCCCAGGGGATTGGTTGCCATCACCCGCAGGGCATCAATCTGCTCCGTAACCTTCATGGTGCTGATTTCCGCCGTCATGGCAGAGCCTGTACGGCCTGCCGCCACCACGCCCACCAGCACGGGTCCCAGCTCCCTGCCTACTGCTATCGCCACGATGCCGCCCACGGTGGACTCGGCACCGAACTTGATCATCTCCCCTGCCATCTGCAAGGTCATAACCATGCCGGTAAACAGCAAAGTCAGGGAAACTATAGGCAGCGTATCTACCCCAAGATGGGACATCTGATGCAGGATATGCCTGGGGCGCAGCTTCTTCGGCATCTGCCCCGCCGCTCCCCAAAAGAGCAGCATTACATCCCCCACAAAGTACAAGGCAGCCAGCACCTTGGTTCCTATATATTCGAGAAAGCGAGTGAACATAACCCGTCACCCTCCCTAAAATATTAATCCGCCTCTTATTGTAGCAAGTCTAAATTATTAAGTAAAGAAAAAACTGCACAGAATCAGCCAATAAAATTCCCACGTTACATGATAATAGTAGTTGGTGAAAATTGACTGAAACCTGCGCAGCTTTCATTTTCTTATTTCTTTTCCAGCACATTCACATTAGTGTGAATGATGTTTTCAATGATGTACTCGGTGGCAGCCTTGTTTACAGGAGCCGGTTCCTGCCGGGCATTAGCGCCGCGTCCTGCATTATTGCTTTCCTGCTTTGCCAGCTGCTCCGCCTGCTTTTTTGCCTGCTTGATGCTCTCCTTAAGCTCCTCATCATTTTTTGGCACCACAACGGCAGACTCGATGATGATTTCGTTGTTGCAGCTGCTGGCCAGCATATCCTGCAGCTGGATGCTGACCGGCGGCTCCTCATCCATATTTACCCCGGCATCAAGAGCTGCCTGCTGTGCCAGCAGGATTTTTGCTACATTCACCAGTCCGCCTCCGTGCACATCCAGGGCCAGATTGCCAGGTGCCTGAGCCTTCGGCACGGTGTATGGCACTGTCACCTTGATTTTCTCGCCGCGATATGGCTGGATAGTGGTATCAAAGGTGATTTGCTCCCCCGGCAGCACATCCTTTTTGCTAGGCACGGCAGAAATCAGGGTAGCAGTCTTCCTGCCACGCTCCACGGTCACATCCACCTTCAGATCAAGAAGGTCAGGCTCCTTTTCCTTGTTGCCGAGAATGACACCGAGAATATCATTCAGCTCCCCGATGGAAACCTTTGCCACATCCTCTGCATCATAAAACATGTTCCTGCGCTCAATCAGCCCGTCCTTGCCATAATTGCTGCGCAGGGAGAACTTCAGGGAAGCCGTGGAACCATCCTGACGGTCCAGGGTATTGCTGATGGAGCTGTACACCACAACAGGTGCCAGCACCGATACAACCTCCTCGTCGTATGCCAGCATGGAATTATAGGTCACGCTTCTGCCGGTATCCCTGTCATGGACTGTGACAATAACCGGCACGGTCTGAGGCATCTGCCCCAGGATGCCACCGATGCCATCCTGCCTGTCCTGATTGATACGGCCGATAATGCCATTCACATTCCCCAGCTTCATGCCATTGGTAGGGCCATGAATGGTGCTGATAACCTGGGCATCCGTCATGAAGTAATTCACATTGCCCCTGTGGGTATAGGAATGACCAAAAGCCAAAATCTTTTTGTCATCTACCGCCGTAACCGTCCCCATTGCCCCAAAGGAAAAATCTCCTACGGACAGGGCAACGCCTACAGGGGAGCCCGGCTCCAGCACCGCATCAGTCCGCGCCTGCATAACCGAAGCACCAGCATCCCACACATTGCCATAGTCAAGCTTCATACCCAGCCTGCTCATGCCCTCCTGCAGGAGCTTCATACCCCTGCTGCCAAAGCCGGAGGCAAAATAAGTATTCTTTTCCTCTGTATCTGCCTGTATATCCGCAGCTGCATCATCAGCGGCAGCAACAGGAGCAGCCTCGCCCGCATCAGCGGCAGCAGCAGAATTAGCCTCGCTCTCATCATCAGCAGCGGCAGAATTAGCCTCGCTCTCATCAGCGTCAGCTTCACTGCCGGCATTTTCAGCCTCAGGCTCTCCTGTCCCGGCAGCCGTTGTATCAGCAGCCTCCGCTTCAGCCTTCCGGGCTGCTTCCTTCTCTGCCTCCGCTGCCTGGAACTTCTCCCGTTCTGCCTTCATCTTCCGCAAATCCAGCTGGGGAAACTTCGTCCTGTTCAGGGTATCGGGATACTGCCATATTTTCAGCATATCCTCAATAGGCGTCAGCATAATGCGCTGGGTAGGATACATATCCTTGTAACCTGCGGACAAAGCCCCTGCCAGCCTGCCGCCAAAATAAATAGGGCTGCCGCTCATGCCGGAAATCGCACCGCCGGTTTCATCAATCACATCACCATAAAGGTTGACCAGGATTCTCTTGGAGGACATTTTGCTATTATCCCCCAGAATGCCCACTACCTCTACATCAAAGGGACGAATCGCACCGCTGCTGTCAATCACGGTGTAACCTGTGCCCCACATGCCAGGCTTTACATCCTGCAAGCTGATAATCTCAGGCAAGGCTGCCATAGCAGTGCTGCCAAACCACAGGGAAGCAGACAGGCAGGCTGCCAGCAGGCACTTCTTCATTTTACCAAATAATTTATGCAAAAAATTCACCTCATAATCAACATAATCAATGACACAAATGATGCCAATACATTAATTATATATGAAAAAAAATTAATAGCAAGCAAATATTTTACTTGCCTGTCACGATAATGGCACTGCCTACTGCCCGCTCACCGCCATCAGAAGGACTGTTCATTATCTGTCCCTGCAAAACCATCTCGCTGGAGCCGCCTCCATCCAGGTTAAAGCCGTTTACCGCCCCGAATTTCTGCAAAAGCTGTGCTGTTTCCGTCAGGGTAGCACCGATGCTGTGGCTCTGCCTGCCGTCCACTACCAGCAGGATAACCTTGCCGTCAGCCTTGATGCCTGCAGCCGTCCGTGGGGCACGCCCCCTGGCAATATCATTGGGGAACTGCTCCCGTGCCGCAGTGATATTCACCCTGCCATCACGCAGGAGCTCCGGCCCTGCCCCGATAATATTTTGGGCGGCATCCAGCTCCTTGCCGAAGCTCTCGCCGATGGTTACCTTATCCCCT
>JAEDOE010000105.1 GCA_016302095.1 Anaerovibrio sp.
ATTTCCCTCGCCTTAGCAGGTTTCTCCCTGCTGGAATTTCATAGGCAGGGGAGTCAGGTCAGGCAAAGGCTCGTGGCGGATCAGGGCTATGATGGTGTCAGCCGCTTTTTTGCCCAGCTCTGAGATGGGCTGGAGGATAGCTGTCAGCATCAGGGACGGCAGGCGGGAGATATATGTGCCGTCATAGGCGACGATGGACAGCTCCTCCGGAACCCGGCGCCTGCGCAGGGATGCTTCCCGGAGGGCGGCTATGGCACCCAGGTCGGTGCTGGAAATGGCATCCACATCAGGGTAACGGTCAAATACTTTTTTGGCGGCACGGGCAAAGTCTTCCGGCCGCAGGGCATTGGCAGACATCACTACGCTGTCCAGCTGTATGCCTGCCTCCTGGATGCAGCGGCTGAATACATCCTCATGCTCATGGGCGGGGGTGTGGACGCTGGGATGGCCGGTGATTTGCACCACATGCTTTGGTTTTCTCGCCAGCAGCGCCTTGGCTGCCATGGTGCCTCCCTGATTGTGGTCTGCCCTGACAATGGGAATACTGTCGTTGATAAACCTGTCAAATGCCACAATGGGCAGGTCAATATCCCTGTAGCTTTCCAGATGCAGGGCATGGGCTCCTACAATCAGGCCGTCCATGGTGTGGCGGCGCAGCATATCCAGAAAGACCAGCTCGGAGTTTTCCTTTTCGCCGGTGGAGCAAATCATGGTCTTGTAGCCGTAGCGGTACAGGGCGATTTCGATTTCGTGCAGCAGGGCTGCAAAGAAAGGGTGGGCTATGTCAGGGATGATGACACCGATGATATTGGTGCGGTTCAGGGACAGGTTCCGTGCTACCTCGCTGGGCACATAGTTCAGCTCCTTCACGGCAGCCTGGACCTTGGCCCGGGTGGCCTCCGATACATAGCCCTTATTGTTGAGAACCAGGGACACTGTGCTGGGACTTACGTTTGCCAGCTTTGCCACATCTTTGATTTTTGCCATAGAAGTCGGTTTCCTTTCAGGGATTTTTTGAAATGCTTATGTGGTTATTTTAGCACAAAAAATAGTTTTGTGTGCTGAAAAAAATGATTGACAGCAGGGCTGATTTGCTATATACTCTAGCTATCGAAACGGTTCGATACAAGCGGCTGGAATAGAAAAGGGTGATTTAACCAGCTGCCGGATGTGTCAGGGGTTGCCGTTTCGCTTTCTTGGAAATACGTCTCGAACCGATTTGATGGATGAGTAATCGCGCCAATAGCTATTGGGTACAGTCTTCCATTCCCTTGTTAGCTGCTATTGGTTCCCTCAGTTCTCCCATTTTTTTTACTCGTCCATCAAACCGGTTCGAGACAGCGGTTGCAGGAAAAAGGTTTAATTCTATTTATTTTAAGGATGTATTTATAAGCATTATTGCATGGAGGGGTATGCAAATGACAACTGAAAATGGTCTTGTAAAAGCTGATGAGTTTATTGCTGCCAACGCTGGCAAGGTAAGCAAGCGCTGGTATCCGAGGTTCCACATCGCACCGCCTGTGGGCTGGTGCAACGACCCGAACGGCTTTTGCTATTATCAGGGGACCTGGCACTTTTTCTATCAGTTTTATCCTTATGAGCCAAAGTGGGGGCCTATGCACTGGGGGCATGTCACCAGCAAGGATTTGGTTCATTGGCAGCATGAGAAGACTGCACTCTGCCCTGACAAGCCATACGATGTGGACGGCTGCTTTACGGGCAGCGGCATCGAGAAGGACGGCAGGCTGTATCTCCTGTATACCGGTCATGTGGATTTGCTGAAAAAGCCGGGACAGCCGGACAGGATTGAGAGCCAGTGCCTGGCTGTCAGTGAAGACGGCATCAATTTTGCCAAGCTGGAGCAGAATCCTGTCATCACCTTGCCGGAAAATGTCTCCAAGGCAGAGGACCATCATTTCCGTGACCCGAAGGTTTGGGAACATGAGGGCACTTATTATACGGTGGTGGGTGCTCAGACTGAGGAGGAGACAGGGCAGGTGCTGCTGTTCAAGTCCCAGGATTTGGTGCAGTGGGATTTTGTCAACGTAATGGCAAGAGCCAGGGGCAATGAGGGCTTTATGTGGGAATGCCCGAATTTTGCGGAGTTTGACGGGCATGAGGCACTGATTATGTCGCCACAGGGGGTAAAGCCTGAGGGCTATCGCTTTATGAATCTTCATCAGTCTGTAGCCATGCTGGGGGCAATGGATTATGAGTCCGGCAGGTTCTATCGGGATGAGTTCCAGCTTTTGGATCACGGCTTTGATTTTTATGCACCTCAGGTGGCACAGGCACCTGATGGACGCTGCCTGATGTTTGGCTGGCTGGCAATGTGGGAAAGCGCCATGCCGGAGCAGGCGGACAACTGGGCATGTCAGATGACCGTGCCGAGGGAGCTGCACTACCGGGAGGGCAGGGTTGTATCCACGCCGGCAGCGGAGCTGGAGTCCTTGCGGCAGGAGGCTTATGTGGAGAATGCCTGCGCCTTTAGTGAGGAATGTTCCTTTGAACGCTGGAATCTGCCGGCAGGGGAGCTGTGCGCGGATTTCGATTTGACCTCCGCAGAGGGGCTGGCTGTGCATTTTTGTGATGGCGCGTCCATTGCTGTGAGCCTGTTGATTGAGAAGGCAAGCGGCAGCGTCCGACTTACCAGAAAGTCTCCTATGAGCGGCAGAAGCGAGGAGCGCAGGGGGCAGCTGGCAGACGGCACGAAGCATATTTCCCTGCGGGTGTTCAAGGATAATTCTTCCCTTGAGTTCTTCATCAATGATGGTGATTTGGTGTTCAGCACCAGGTATTATCCGCAGATGGAGGACAGGGCAGTGATTTTTGAGCCTCAGGGGGGCTCTGTGCTGATGGAGCGGGGTACTTTCTATCAGCTGGCTGACATGTGATTTTTCTTTGCGGGGTTTTGATGGAAAATCATTTAAGTTTGGCACAAGTTTTGCATATAATATGTATATAATGTAATAGAGGGGTTATAAAAATGAAAAATTCTGTATACCTGCGCCTGAGCAGCTTTTTGTTTACCTTTTTCTTCTGCTGGCTGGTATTTCTTGCCTTTATGCCTATTTGGTTCAAGCAGGTACTGCATCTGAGCGGTGCCCAGATTGGCACGATTTATGCTGCCAACGCTATTGCTGCTATGACATTCCAGCCTATATACGGCTATATTTCTGACCGCATCGGCCTCAGGAAGCATCTCTTGGGGTTCATCAATTTCTGTGTAGCTATGACGGCACCGTTTTTCCTGCTGGTTTATCAGCCCCTTTTGGAAAGCTTCTTCTTTGCCGGCGTAGTGGCTGGCGCCCTGTTCATGGCTATTGCCTACAATGCAGGCGTGGCAGCTATTGAGTCCTTTGTGGAGAAGGCAGGACGCAGCAATGATTTTGAGTTTGGCCGCGCCCGCTGCTGGGGCTCCCTGGGTGCAGCGGTAGGTATTTTTGCTGCCGGGCTGGTGTTCAATCTCAATCCTAGCTATATCTTTATCCTGGCATCCATCATGTCCCTGCCGCTGGCAGCTATTCTCTATACCACCCGGCTGAAGGCAGCTGATTTGGAGATTGCACAGAAGAACAATATTTCTCTGGCAGATGTCAAGGCGCTGTTCAAGATTAAGAATGTGTGGCTGTTCATGATTTTCATTCTGGGCTCTGCCTGCGTGTACGGCGTGTTTGACCAGCAGTTTGCCATCTATTATGCTTCCCTGTTTCCTACTGAGGCAGAGGGCAACGAGGCTTTTGGCTACCTGAATTCCTTCCAGGTATTTTTGGAGGCTGCTGCCATGTTTGCGGCACCGTATTTTGTCAACAAGCTGGGAGCAAAGCGCAGCCTGATTCTTGCCGGTACCATTATGACCTGCCGCATGGTAGGCTCCGGCGTGGTGGTAAATACAATCGGCATTTCTGCTATCAAGCTTTTGCATGCCGTAGAGCTGTCCCTGCTGCTGGTAGCTGTGTTCAAGTACATTGCCAAAAACTTTGACAACCGCCTGGCTTCTGTAATGTATCTGGTAGGCTATCAGCTGTCCAATCAGCTGGGGGCTGCTATCCTTTCGCCGGTTGTAGGCTCCTTCTATGACAGCATCGGCTTCCCTAGCACCTATCTGTTCCTGGGAGCAGTGGTGGGCTCCTTTACCCTGTTTGGTGCCTTTGTGCTGGTATCTGACAGCAAGGCTCCTTATCAGCAGAGGGAGGAGGCAGAGTCTGCCCCTGAGGCAGCATAACGAAGTTTCATAGCTAGCAATGCAATTTCATATCTGCTTGTTTCTTTTGGAGGCTGACCGTCAGGCAGCCTCTTTTGATTATGGTTATTTTGCTGGATGATGGGCTGCTATCACATGCTGTGCTATGTTATCTCATCTCATCTCATGCTATTCTGTGCTATCCCATGCTATGCTATGGGATTCTGCTTATTGGCAGCACTGCATATTTATTGATGCTTTCATAGAGAAAAAGATGTATTTTTCTAGGAGATTGTACTCATTTTGCAGTAAAAAATGAATAATTGCTGCATGACCTACCAAAAAAGTGGCAAAAAGTGGGGGAATGTGGTAACATATCCATGAAGGTGGTGAGGAAGTATGCTTATGGGCGAGTATATGCATTCAATTGATGCCAAGGGCAGGGTTATTTTGCCTGCTGATTTTCGCTCAGAATTAGGCGAGAGCTTCATTATCACCAAAGGGTTGGACAACTGCCTGTTCATATACACCACCTCAGAATGGGAGAATCTGTCTGACAAGCTGAAGCAGCTTCCTCTTGCCAAGGCGGAGGCGAGAGCCTTTGTCCGCTTTTTCTTTTCCGGGGCACGGCAGTTAGAGTGCGATAAGCAGGGGCGTTTTCTGGTTCCTGCTACTTTGCGTGCTTATGCCAAGCTGCAAAAAGAGGTTGTGCTGATTGGCGTCTCCAGCCGCATAGAGCTGTGGGGCAAGGAAGAATGGCTCAGGTACAACGAGGAAATCACGCCATCTGTTTCCAGCATTGCGGAAACCCTGGCGGATTTGGGAATATAAGGAGTTTGCATGGAGTTTCATCATATTAGCGTAATGCCGGAGGAGACTGTCTCCGGGCTGGTGACCAGCAGGGATGGCATCTATGTGGACTGTACGCTGGGCGGTGCCGGACATTCCCGGCGGATAGCGGATATGCTCACGGCAGAGGGAAGGCTGGTGGGCATAGACCAGGACACGGCCGCCATTGAGACAGCCAGGGAAAGGCTGGCCGATTGCAGATGCCGCGTGGATATTGTGAAAAGCAATTTCAGCAGGCTGGAGAATGTGCTGGCGGAGCTTGGCGTAGACAAGGTGGACGGGGTGCTCTTTGACTTGGGCGTTTCATCACACCAGCTGGATACGGCTGACAGGGGATTTTCCTATATGCAGGATGCCCCGCTGGATATGCGCATGAA
>JAEDOE010000106.1 GCA_016302095.1 Anaerovibrio sp.
TGGTATTCCGCGGAAAATCTCCGCCACCGCCTACAGTGACGATGCCCACCTTCAGTGCATCTTCCATAATCCTGCACACAGGCTCCAGCCCCAGGTTATGCAGCTGGACTGTCTGACAGGTAGTAAACTTTATCTTGTCCACCCCATATTTCTTGACCTCGCCTGCAATAAAGGCCATCTTCTCCTTAGTCAGGCGGCCGGCAGGCATCCTGAGACGCAGCATGCTCTTTGGCTCGTCCCCCTTCTGGGCATAACTGCCGAATTTGCCGGAAATCCCCTTGTACTCAGCACGCTTCAGCTCACCGGCATAATATTTCTTGGCAGCCTCCTGAAAGACCTGCATATCATCTTTCCAGGACTCAACCGGAATCACATTCATAAAAAACACCTCGCAAAACTCTCAATAAAGTATAAACAGCAAATTATCAATGACCAATGAAAAAATCATCAACTATCCATATTCCTACATATTCGCCACAAAACAAAAAATCCCTGCTAAATGCAGGAATTTTTTTGCAAAATTAATATAAATTTAAACTAAAGTCCCTATGCCACTGCCTTCATTCAGGAGCAGCATCTCACATAATCCCCACAATATGCTGCACAATCAGCGATACAACCGCTACCGCAATCCAGCAGCACAGCCCCAGGAAAATCGGGCGCACGCCGTTCTTTACCAGGGACATGAGGTTGGTATTCAGCCCGATGGCTGCCATGGACCAGACGATGCAGAACTTGCCGAAATCCCCCAGCCCTTTGCTCACCTCTGCCGGCAGGATGCCGCTGGTATTGACAATGGAAGCCACCACAAACCACAGAATGAAGAAAGGAAAAATCCGCTTTAAATCAAAGCCCTGCCCCTCCGCCTTGGCCTTCCGTGCCGTCAGCAGGGCAAAGAACAGGCACACTGGCACAATCATCAGAGCGCGGGTCAGCTTGACGATGGTGGCATAGCTGCCAGCCGCCTCGCTGTAGGAATAGCCTGCCGCCACCACCGAGGAAGTATCATTGATAGCCGTACCAGCCCACATGCCAAAGCCGAAATCCGACATGCCAATCACATGCCCCAGGAAAGGGAAAATAAACACCGCCAGCACATTGAACAGGAAAATCGTGGAGATGGAAAACACAATATCCTTATCCTTTGCCCCGATAACAGGTGCCAGCGCCGCGATGGCAGAGCCGCCGCAGATGGAAGTGCCTGCCCCGATCAGCGTCTTGGTGTCCTCAGGCATTTTCAGCAGCCTGCCTACCCACCATGCCACGGCAAAGGAAGTCAGCAGGGTAAAAATCATCACATACAGGGACTGGGACCCCACTTCCAGCACATTAAACAAATTCATCTCGAAGCCCAGCAGGATAATGGAATACTGCAAAATCTTCTTGCCCGTAAAATTAATCCCCGCGTTGAAGGACTCACCACGCGGAATAAAGGCGCAGATAATGCCCAGCAGAATACCAAAAACAGGGCCGCCGATAATCGGATACAGCTTCCCCAGATAAGCAGCAGGTACTGCCAGCACCAATGCGTACAAAATACCTTTCCAAAGACCTTTCATCTCAACATGCCTCCCATGCACTATTGCCCTGACCATACAAGGCTCATTGACTTACTCTCAATGCGCATCATTACTATGGTTACATTGTATCCTTTTTCTTTATATATGTAAAATACTATGATATAATGATTTTAATATGTATTTACTTATGGATAATCATATAAAATCAGATAATCGAATACTTAGATAATTGCATAAAAGGAGGCAAGCACTATGACACTGCGCCATTTTCAAATCTTCATTTCCGTCTGCGATGAGCAGGGCATGACACAGGCCGCCCAAAAGCTGCACATCTCCCAGCCCTCCATCAGCCAGGCGGTAAAAGAGCTGGAGGAGCATTATCAGGTCAGGCTCTTTGAACGGCTGGGCAAAAAGCTCTTTCTGACGCCTGCCGGGCAGGAACTGCTACACTACGCCCGGCACATCATATCCCTGTCTGCCCAGACTGAGAAAACCCTGCGCAGCTTTTCCCTGGCCGCCCCCATCCGGCTGGGCGCTACCCTCTCCATCGGGGAAAGCATTTTTATCGACATCATCACCAGGCTGAAAAAAGCCATGCCGGAGCAGGAAGTTTATTCCCATGTCCACAACACCGCCGCCCTGGAAGATGCCCTGCTGCGGGACGAGCTGGATGCCGCCCTGGTAGAGGGCAGCATCACCTCTGCCTACCTTACCCAGATTCCCTTCCTGGAGGACGAGCTGGTATTCATCATTGCTCCCGACCAGCTGCCCCCGGCAGGCTTCACCATGGAGCAGCTGGCAGATCTGCCCTTTATCCTGCGAGAAAAAGGCAGCGGCACCCGCAACCTCTTTGAGCATGTCATGAACCAGCACCACCTGCAATGCCACGTCACCGGCTCCTACAATAACACAGAAAGCATCAGGCAGGCGGTAGCTGCCGGGCTGGGCATCAGCGCAATTTCCAGCCGCCTGGTAGCAAAGGAACTGCAGGAGGGCAAGCTGGCATCCTTCACCATCCCCGGCATCACCTTCCGCCGCAGCTTCCGCATCGTCTACCACAAGAACAAATACCTGACAGCAGGCCTGAAAACTTTTATCGACCTGTGCAAATCCTACATATAATCTGCAAAAAAATGACCGACGGCATAATGCAAAAGCTATTACACGTCGGTCATTTTTGTATGATATTATGGAGAAAACACTTAGGTGTATTGATTATCTATGCTTATTTATGCAGGGCGCAGCAGGAACATCCCGCCTTTGCTGCACTCTCAGCCTCACCGGCACTATGGCCATTGCTGCAGCCGCTGCAGCCGCAGCAGTCATGACCGCCGGTACGGAGATTATTGAACACATGGCGGCCTGCCAGAAACAGCAGCACCAGAATAAGCAAACCGATTACATAAGTAGCCATAAGACAGACCTCCTGACAATCAAACTCAGAATCCTAACAAACTGCCCACCTGATATACCAGC
Organism: Anaerovibrio sp.; assembly: GCA_016302095.1. Taxonomy (GTDB): domain Bacteria; phylum Bacillota; class Negativicutes; order Selenomonadales; family Selenomonadaceae; genus Anaerovibrio. The sequence goes on from JAEDOE010000106.1 coordinate 2,997, forward strand.
AGGGACACAACCCACGCCAGCACAAACATGTACACAGCCGCAAAAATCATCCATTTCCAGCTGCCAGCTTCCTTCTTGATCGTGCCCAGGGCAGTAACGCAAGGGGTATACAGCTGGGAGAACACCATGAAGGCAAGGGCGGAAAGGGGCGTAAAGGCACTGCCCATGCCGGTCTGCAGCATTGCCTCGGCAGTCTCAATGGCATCCTCCGCCTCAGCAGATACATCAGGCAATCCATAAAGAATACCGATAGTGGACACCACTGACTCCTTAGCCAGGATGCCGGAAATCGCTGCTGCACCGGCCTCCCATGTGCCAAAGCCGTGGAAGGTGAACAGGGCACCTACAGCGGCACCGATAGAAGCCAGGAAGCTTTCGCTCATATCCTCCACCATTCCCTCGCCGTTAAAGGCACCCAGGAACCAGATGATAACGCAGCCCAGGAAGATAATCGTACCGGCCTTGACCAGATAGCCTTTGCCCTTGTCCCAGGTTTCCAGCAGCACCGTCTTCATATCCGGCATGCGGTACGGAGGCAGCTCCAAAAGGAAGGTAGAATTATCATCCTTAAATGTAGTATGGGAAAGCAGCTTGGTGGACACAATCGCCATCACCACGCCAACCACATACATGGCAAATACCACGTTGGCGGCATTATCCGGGAAGAACATAGCGGCAAACAATGCCATTATAGGCAACTTGGCGCCGCATGTCAAGAACGGTGCTGCCATGATGGACAGCATACGGTCCTTCTCAGAATCCAAGGCTCTTGCCCCCATAATAGAAGGCACGCCGCAGCCAAAGCCCATCATCAGCGGCATTACCCCCTTGCCGGTCAGGCCTGCCCGGCGCATAATCGGGTCCATCACGAAAGCAACCCTTGCCATGTAGCCTGTGCCGTCCAGAAAGCTCAGGCAGAAAAACAGGATAAAAATCAGCGGCACAAAGACGATAACAGAACCAACGCCGCCTACAATGCCATCCAGCACCAGTGACTGCATCCAGTCAGCCACCTCCAGGGACTCCAGCCCGGCAGCCACTGCCTCCGTCACATCACCGGCAATAAACTCATCCAGCGCATCCGCAATCGGCTGCCCAATCCATTCAAAGGTAATCTGGAAGACAGCATACATGATGGCAAGGAATGCCGGAATTGCCAGCACGCCATTGGCAAGCACCTTGTCAATCTTCTCTGAAGTGGTAGTGCCCACATGGGAGAACTCCACAGCCTCTTTCAGGATGCTGTCAATAAACTCATAGCGCAGCTCAATCAGCTGTGCCTGACGCTCCTTCTCGTCCTGCACCTCCGCCTCGATTTCATGCACCCTGGCGATGTGTGCTTTTAGCTGGGGGCTGGCACCATAGCCTTCCATAGAAATGGAAGTAAATACATTCAGCATGTTTTTAAGGCTCTTGCCATCACGGGCAATGGTCAGCAGCACCGGGTAGCCAAGATATGCTTCCAGCTTCTTCACATCAATCTTGATGCCCCGCTTTTCCGCCTCATCCTGCATGTTCAGGTCAATAATCAGGGGAATCCCCTGCTCCAGAAGCTGCAAGGTCAGGTAGAGATTGCGCTCTATATTGGAGGAATCCACCACATCCACCACCAGATCCGTATGGGTGGTCAGCAGGTAATCAATGACGATTTTTTCCTCCGGGGAACGGGCATTGATGCTATAAGTTCCCGGCAAATCCACAATCATGATATCCTTGTCATTGTGGCGGACATAGCCAACCTTTTTATCCACAGTAACGCCAGGCCAGTTGCCGATTTTCTGCCTGGCTCCTGTCAGCTCATTAAAAATCGTCGACTTGCCGGTATTAGGATTGCCGGTAAGTGCTACCGATAAGCTTGCACTCATAATCTAAAAACTCCTTTCTGATGAAACGACACGCCACTCCATTCAAATCAGCCAGACAAATCAGACCTGGCTCACCTGGATATTGGCGGCATCCTTGCGGCGGATTGCCAGATGATAGGAACGCAGCCCTATGGCCATCGGATCCCCCAAAGGTGCGGAACGCAGTACGCTTATCTTGGTTCCCGGCAGCAGTCCCATGGTCATCAAGCGTTCCTTGAGGCCTGATTCTGCAATACTGTCAACCCGCAGCACCATGCCGGTCTTGCCGTCCTTCAATGTCATATTTATCCCTCCAATGATAATGATAAATTATTGCATAATATAATAATAACAATTCTCAAAAGCACATTTAATATGATAATATTTATCACTATCATTGTCAAGACTTACTGGTAATTTTTTTCAATAAAAAAGACAGATACATCACAAAGACATATCTGCCTAATTTTCACCTTTATTTTCCTGCAAGGCTGCCAGGTACTGCAAATCCTTCTT
>JAEDOE010000107.1 GCA_016302095.1 Anaerovibrio sp.
AAGGACAAGTTCAGCTCCGCCTGCACGTGGTTATAATCCATCACGTAGAGGATGATATCCGCCAGGTGCAGTGCCGCCTCCGTAGCCGCCCTGTGGGCATCATCCGCCGAATCAATGCCCGGCGTGTCCATGATAACCACCTGGGGCGGCAAATCCAGCTGGCTACGGCACAGCTCAATCTCCGCGATGGAGTCACCATCACGGCAGAAGCTTCTCAGCAAGTCATAATCATAAGGCGCCAAATATTTCCTGGGCTTTTCCCTGTGAAAGAACACCCTGGCATAATCCTCCCCGCCCTTGCCCCTGTGCACCCTTACCAGGTTGGCACTGGTGGGAATGGGGCTGGAAGGCAGGAGGCTTTCCCCCAGCAGGCTGTTAATCATCCGGGACTTGCCGGCAGAAAAATGACCGGCAAAGGCAATGCCGTATTCCCCTGCGGCCAGCTTTTCCGCCAAGTCCCGTACCCTGTTCATATTGTGCTGATGGCCCCGCTGCGCAAAGAAATTGTACGCAGCTGCCAGCCTGCAGCGTAAGACCTCGTTTTGCATAAGCTATCTATCCTTTACCTGACATTACATGACATTTACACATACCTGGCAATTGCCCCCACGGCATCCATATAACGGCTAAAAAATAAGTTAAGATGTAGCAAGGGGATCAATATCCACCATCACCCTCATATCCTGCCCTGCTCCCTGCCGCCGGAGGAAGCACAGGACGCTCTCAATATCCCCGGTCTTCAGCAGCAGGGCATAGCGGAAAACGCCCCGCAGCCAGGACATCATGGCAGGAGCCGGTCCCACCGCCTGCTGCAGGGGATTGCCCCGGAACTCCTGCACAAAAGCATCCCTCATGGCGGTTGCCATGCGCCTTGCCTCCGACTCGTTCTCATGCTGGAAAACCAGCTTGATGAGCCTGCTGAAGGGCGGATTGAACAATGTCTTTCTCAGCTTCATTTCCTCCCGGAAAAATGCCTCGTAATCCTGGGCGATGCCGGTTCTGACGGCAAAATGCTCCGGGCTGTAGCACTGCACCACCACCCGGCCCGGTACCTCGCCCCGCCCGGCCCGGCCTGCCGTCTGGGTAATCAGCATAAACACCCGCTCCGCCGCCCGGAAATCCGGCATATTCAGGGTTGAATCCGCACTGAGAATGCCCACTGCCGTCACATTGGGAATATCATGCCCCTTTGCCACCATCTGGGTGCCCAGCAGAATATCAAATTCCCTTTTGCGGAACTTGTCCAGTATCTCCGTGTGAGCAAACTTGCCGGCAGTGGTATCCCTGTCCATGCGGATAATCCGTGCCTCAGGCACCAGCTCCGCCAGCTCCTGCTCCAGCTTTTCCGTGCCGGAGCCAAAATACTTGATATAGGGGCTGCCGCACTTGGGGCAGACCTCCGGCACAGGCACCTGGATATCGCAGTGATGGCACAGGAGCCGCCCGTCCCGGTGATACACCAGCGGCATGGTGCACTGGGAGCATTTCACGGCCTCCCCGCAGGAACGGCACATGACAAAGGTGGCAAAGCCCCGCCTGTTCAGCATGAGGATAATCTGCTCATGCTTTGCCAGCGTATCGGCAATCAAATTCTGCAACGGCAGGGAAATCACGCTGCGCCGCCCCATCCGCAGCTCCTGCCGCATATCCGCACTGGCCACCTGGGGCAGGCAGCGGCTGCCGATGCGCTTCGGCATGGAAAGAAGCCCATAGTCACCCCTCACCGCATGATAGTAGGTCTCCAAAGATGGGGTAGCACTGCCCAGGAGCAGTATAGCGCCGTGCAGCTCCGCCAGCTTCTGTGCCACCACCCTGGCATGATACCTGGGAGACTCATCCTGCTTGTAGGAATTGTCCTGCTCCTCATCCATGATGATCAGCCCCATATCCTCAAGAGGCGTAAACAGGGCGGAACGGGCCCCGATGACAATGCCTGCCTGGCCGGTGCGCACCCTCATGATGGCATCATTTCTTTCATTGATGGAGAGGCGGCTGTGCATCACCACGATATCCCCGGCAAAGTACCCCTTGAATGACTGCACCACCTGGCCGGTCAGGGCAATTTCCGGCACCAGCACCGCCACGCTTCTGCCCATGTCCCGTGCCTGCCGCGCCGCTTCAATATACACCTGGGTCTTACCGCTGCCGGTGACGCCATACAGAAGAAATGTGCGGTATTCCCGTGCTTTCAGCTGGGCGCCCAGGGCTGAAACCGCCTTTTGCTGGTCAGCTGTCAGCTCCTGCACCATGCCGCCTGCCGCAAAATCACGGTAGCTGTCACGCAGCACCCGCCGCTGGCGGATTGCACCGAAGCCGGACTCCGCCACTCCCTTGATAACCTCCCGGGAAAAGCCCTCAGACAAAAGCTCCTTGAGGGATATGGCTGGCGGCTCCCCGGCTGCAGCCTGCCTGTCAGCCAGCCACAGCAAAAGCCGTTTCTGGGCCTTTTTCCGCTTATCGAACTGTTCAATAGCCTCGGCGGTCAGCCCATCGCCCACGGCCAGATAGCTCTCATAGCTTTCCTTTGCCCGCTGGCTGGCGGCATACACCCTGCGCACCAGCTTGTACTTCAACAGCCCTTCCAGAATCTTGCCCAGCTGGGCGGCTGCCTCCGGCATGCCATCCGCTTCCAGCTGCTGCCCCAGCTCCTTTTCCTTGGCGGAACCGGCTGCCAAAAGAGCCTCATAGACCTGGCGGTACACATCCACCATCAGCAGCATATTGTCCCCCATATCAGGCACAGCCTCATACTTCAGCTGGATTTTCAGCCCGCTTTTCCCCGGCATAAAAAGCCGCATCATCTCTCCCACAGAGCACAGATAAAAATCAGCCAGCCATTTGGCAGCCTCAATCATCCGGGGGGAAAACCAAGGCTCCTCATCCACCGCTGCCTTGATGTATTTCAGCTTTTCCACGGGATAGGCATCTTTCATCTCCCGGTATCGTTCCGCCGGGCAGACCTTCACCACAAAGCCCTCAATATCCCGGCCGCCAAAGGGCACCAGCACACGCCAGCCTGCCCCCAGCCTGCCCAGCTTCGCCGGTATCCTGTAGCTGAAGGAACTGGCTATGCTCTTGACAGGAATATTTATATACACATCAGCAATCTGCATATCATCACATCTCAAAGAAAGAATAACTGGTTAAATAAATGGGTAAATTACAGCTCCACCACCTGGGCCTCATTGCCATGACGACGTATCATGGTCAGCAGGTCCTCCGTCTTCATCCAGATGGTAGCCGTATTTTCATTAGGATGGATGCCGATAATGCCGCTGCCCTGCACAAATTCCTCATCCAAAAACAGCTTGACGTTGCATTCCTCGTTGTTCAGAAGACCCAGGGGCGATACGGAACCCGGCAGCACATCCAGCATTTCCTTCAAATCCTCCGCCGAGGCAAAGCTCAGGCGCCTGGTCCCCTGGGCTTTCTTAAACTCCTTCAGCTGCACCCTTTTCGGCCCGCAGACCGTAATCAGGTAATAATTCTGTTTCTTGTCATCCCGGACAAAGAGGTTCTTTGCCTCCCGGTCCGGATAAGGCATCTCCATGTTAAGTGCCTCCTCCATGGTGAAAGCCGCCTCATGCTCAGTAACCTCGTGCCAGATTTCCTGCTTATCTACAAAATCAAAAATTTCCTGCTTGTTCACAAATCTTATCTCCCATTTTTTAAAATTCAATGCCCTTCTGGGCCTTTATGCCCTGCTGGTACGGATGCTTCACCAGCTTCATCTCCGTTACCAGGTCAGCACGCTCAATCAGCTCTGGCCGTGCATCCCTGCCTGTCAGGAGCACATGCAGCTTTTCCGGCTTCTTGTCCAGAAGCGCCAGCACATCATCAAGGGAAATCAGCCCGAACTTCACGGCATAATTAATCTCGTCAAAGATAATCAAATCATACTGCCCGGACACCATCATCCGTTCTGACTCCTGCAAGGCCTCTGCCGCCGCCCTGATATGCTTTTCCTTGTCCTCGTCACTGCGCATCAGGCCAAGCCCCAGGGGCCTGATCTCAATCCTGCCGTCCAATTGCCCCAGCCGCTCAATGGCTTCCAGCTCGCCGTATTTCCAGCCGCCCTTGATAAACTGCAAAATCAGCACCCTGAGGCCGCTGCCCCAGGCCCTCAGGGCCAGTCCCAGCCCTGCCGTGGTCTTGCCCTTGCCGTCGCCGGTATGCACCAGAATCAATCCTTTTGTTTCCATATTTTCTGCACTCCTTCTGTAAAATCATCTGTGCATTGCCTGCATACATTTCATCCCAGTCTTAAATTTCCAGCCTGCATCCCTATGTTATTTCCCAACGGCTGGCAGCATAGAACGTTCCAGCTTGTTGAAAACGTAAAAATACGCTCCGATAATCAGCAAAATCGTAAATACCCAGCTGATGGGGTACACCGCCATCAGCACGCTGAAAACCGGCTCCGCCGCAAAAATCGTATAGATATAGATTACCCGGAAGACGCACACCCCCAGAAAGCAGGCCGCTGCCGGATAAAGGGAATGTCCCACGCCCCGCATGCCGCCGGAGCAGGTCTCAATGACCACATTCATAAATTCAAAAGTCAGTATGTAGCGTATGCGCAGCACTGCATACTCGATGACCTCTGCATCTGCCGTGTAGATAGCTGCCAAAAAAGGTGCCAGCAGGGACATCAGCAGGCAGATGCTGCCGGTAATGACGAAATTCATCCCTACGCACCAGCGCATAATCTGACGGCAGCGCCGGATATTCCCCGCCCCGAAATTCTGTCCCACAAAGGTGGTAGCCGCCTGGGAAAAGGCGGACAGAATGAAAAAGGCGGCAAATTCAAAGTTCAGGGCAATAGCCGAAGCGGCAATGTACTCCGCCCCCAGATTGTTGATGGCAATCTGAATAATGATGTTGGAAAAGGAAAAGACCATGCCCTGCAAGCCTGCCGGCAGGCCAATCCTGGCAATATACGCCAGCACACTTACATCAATGGCCAGCTTGCGCAGCTGCAGCTGCATCGGCCCTTCCTCCTGATGCAGCCAGTACACAATCAGGCAGGCACTGCAGGTAGTGGCAATCACCGTAGCGATAGCGACTCCCTCCACCCCCATATGCAAGGCCAGCACGAAGAAAAGATTCAGGCTGACATTGATACAGCCTGATGCCAGCATGGCGTACAAAGGCCGCCTGGTATCCCCCTTGCTGCGCAGCAGGGCGGCCCCAAAGTTGTACAGCAAAAGGGTAGGAACTCCTGCCATCAGGATTTGCAGGTACAGCTCAGCGGCATCCAATATCTCCGGCGGCGTGTCAATCAAA
>JAEDOE010000108.1 GCA_016302095.1 Anaerovibrio sp.
GGGCTGATGCTGGATTTTCACCTTTTTGAAGGGGGCAGGGAAGTGCGGCATTACTGGCGTGATATACACACCTATATCGGCTATGTGATGGCTGCCGGGGTGCTGCTGCACATCATCTGGCATGTGAAATGGATTAAGGTGGCGGCAAAGCAGATTTTTTGTAAAAAATAAGGGTGGACTATTTTCGATTTTCCTTTATAATTATAGATGGACTGTTATTTTTTGCGTGCAGGGAATAATAGCCACAGTGTAATTGAAAGGAAGCTACTTCTGTATGAATAGAAATGATTTGTGCTGGTGCGGCAGTGGGCGTAAGTACAAGAAATGTCATCTCGCCTATGATGAGCGACTGGATGCAATGAAATTTGATTTTTTTAAGGGGCAGGTGCGCCCACCCAGGAATATCATCAAGAACGCGGCGGATATCGAGGGCATCAGGAAGGCTGGCATTCTGAACGATGCGGCTCTCGACCTGGCTGCCAGCATGGTGGAGGAAGGCAGGGACACCGCTTCCATTGACGATGCGGTGCGCAAGCTGATAGAGGGCAACGGGGGCATTCCTGCCTGCCTGAACTATGAGGGCTATCCCAAGAGCATCTGCATTTCCCTGAACGATGTGGTGTGCCACGGCATCCCTTCCCGGAAGACCATTCTCAAGGAAGGGGATATCCTGAATGTGGACATTACCACCATCCTGGATGGCTATTACGCCGATGCTTCCCGCATGTTCATGGTGGGCAAGGTTTCCTCGGAGGCAGAGCGGCTGGTACAGGTAGCCAAGGAGTGCATGCTGCTGGGCATCGAGGCAGTAAAGCCCTGGGGCTATGTAGGCGATATCGGTGCTGCCGTCAATGCTCATGCCAAGGCTAACGGCTGCTCCGTGGTTACGGAGCTGGGCGGTCACGGTGTGGGCAAGGACTTCCATGAGGACCCTTATATTCCCCATGTAGGGGAGCGGGGCACAGGTATGCTGCTGGTGCCGGGCATGGTCTTTACGGTAGAGCCCATGATTAATGCCGGCAGGTACAAGGTCACTGTGGACAAGAAGGACGGCTGGACCGTGCGTACCAAGGACCATTCCCTGTCTGCCCAGTGGGAAAAGACCATTCTGGTGACTGAGACAGGGGTAGAGGTGCTGTCCAGCTAAAGATGCCCGGTTAAGTGTTTTCGTGTATTCCCATCAGGTGCATCCTGACTGGCAAGGAGGTGGCAGCTGCTATGCTGAGGGAGTTTTTGGGACAGGCTGAGGATGGCAGCATGGATATTTCCTCTGCCCGGAGGCTGAAGGAAATTGTGGCAGTGCTCAGGGACAGGGAGCTCTTGCAGGGGGTAACCCCTGTGAAGGTGCGGCAGGTGCTGGAGGATTTGGGACCTACTTTTGTGAAGCTGGGGCAGATTATCAGCATGAGGCCGGATTTTTTGCCCAATGAGTACCAGGCGGAGCTGACCAGGCTGCAATCCGAGGTGAAGCCCATGGATTTTTCCGTGGTGAAGGAGATTGTCCAGCGGGAGTACAACCAGAGCTGGGACGGGATTTTCGCCTCTATTGATGAGCATGCCATGGGCTCCGCTTCCATTGCCCAGGTGCACAGGGCGAGCCTTTTGAATGGTGACAGGGTTGTTATCAAGGTGCAGCGTCCCGGCATCTATGAGGTGATGGCAAAGGATATTGCCCTTTTGAAAAGGGCTATTTCCATCCTCAACCTGGTGCGTGACTCGGACGGGGTTGTCAATCTTGAGAGCATTGTGGATGAGATGTGGGAGATTGCCAAGCAGGAGATGGATTTTCTGCTGGAGGCGGATCACATCGAGGAATTTGCCCACCTGAACAAGGATGATGAAAATATCCTCTGTCCCAAGGTCAACCGCCAGCTGACCACCCAGCGCATCCTGGTGATGGAATGCATGGATGGCATTCCCCTGGATGATGGGGAGGGGCTGCAGGCTGCCTGCGTGGATATGGAGCACATCGGCAGGAGGCTTGGCATCAACTATGTGAAGCAAATAATTGATGACGGGTTTTTTCATGCTGATCCTCATCCCGGCAATATCTGGGTGAAGGATGGCAGGATTATCTGGCTGGATCTGGGGATGATGGGCAGGCTGTCCGTCAGGGACAGGAACAGCTTCCGCCATGCGATTATGGCACTGGTGACCAATGATGTCTACGGCATGAAGGAAGCGGTGCTGGCTTTGGGTGTGCCCCGGGGCAAGGTTGATCACATCCAGCTTTATGATGATGTGGCAGCCCTGATGGCCCAGTACGGTGATCTGGATTTTGAGCACCTGAAGGCCGGCGAGGTGGCCAGGAAAATCCTCATGGTGCTGAAAAGCAATAATATCGCCATCCCCCACGGCTTCAGCATGTTTGCCAGAGGCGTGATGATCATGGAGGGCGTGATGACCAGGTGCTGTCCCCAGGTGAATTTTTCCGAGATATTTGCCAAGGGGCTGCGGGTCAGCATGGAGAAGGATTTCAGCTGGCTGGCGGAGCTGAATAAATTCAAACGTGACAGCTACATGCTGATGAAAAAATCCATGCAGCTGCCGGAGCAGATTTCTGATATACTAAAGATGACGTTAAGCGGCCAGACCAAGGTGAATCTTGACCTGACCGGTTCCCAGGAGCCATTGCAGAAGCTGGACAGCATGATCAACAAGATGATTATGGCCATCATCAGTGCCGCCCTGCTGCTGGGCTCCAGCACAATCTGCACCACTCAGATGGAGCCGAAAATCATGGAAATCCCCCTGCTGGGAGTGCTCGGTTATCTGGCTGCCATGGTGCTGTGCAGCAAACTTTTGTGGAGCATAATAAAGACGGACAGGAGGAAGTAGGAGCTTGCGAGGAATCAGAGGAGCCATTACAGTTGAGGAAAACACTGCAGAAGCAGTGATGAGTGCCACTCAGGAAGTGGTCAAAGCCATGCTGGAAGCAAACGATATCAGGACAGAGGACATCGGGGCGGCGATTTTTACGGCCACCGAGGATATTACGGCGGTATTTCCTGCCAAGGGAGCCAGGGCATTGCCGGGCTTTGACCTGGTGCCCCTGTTTGATGCCCGGCAGATGGATGTGGATGGTGCCCTTGACCACTGCATCAGGGTGCTGCTGCTGGTAGATACTGACAAGGGGCAGCGGGAGATAAAGCATATTTTCCTGGGCAGGGCAAGGGGACTGCGCCCTGACCTGGCGAAATAATTTACCGGCAGAGGCATGGCGGTGCAGCTGCACTGGCAGGAATATATGCCGGTATTTTGGTAAGGCAATAGGACTAGGAGGTTAATTATGAACAAGATTATTTCTACTGACAGAGGACCTGGGGCAATCGGCCCTTATTCGCAGGCTGTGCAGACTGCCGGCGGCATGCTGTTCGTTTCCGGGCAGATTCCGCTGGTACCGGCTACCGGTGCCATGGTTGAGGGGGGCATCGAGGCGCAGGCCACCCAGGTGCTGGAAAACCTGAAGGGCATTGTGGAGGCTGCCGGTTATCAGCTGTCCGATGTAGTCAAGACCACTGTGTATCTGGCTGATATCAATGATTTTGGCACTGTGAATGAAATCTATGCCAAATACTTTGTGGAGAACTGCCCTGCCCGTGTCTGCGTGGAGGTCAGCAAGCTGCCTAAGGGCGCATTGGTAGAAATTGATGTTATTGCCTCCAAATAATTATTTGTAATATGGGAAAGGTATCTATATATTTAAAGGAGAGTGTTATCTTTGAGTAATGTTGAGAACACCAGTGTAAATGCTATCCGTATTCTGGCTGCCGAGATGATTCAGAAGGCCAAGTCCGGCCATCCTGGCCTGCCGATGGGCTGTGCGCCAATCGCTTACGAGCTGTGGGGCAAGCACATGAGCCACAATCCGAAAAATCCAAAGTGGCTGAACCGGGACCGCTTTATCCTGTCCGGCGGCCATGGCTCCGCCATGCTGTATTCCTTGCTGCATCTCTTTGGCTACGGCCTGACCATGGATGACCTGAAGAATTTCCGTCAGCTGGATTCCCTGACTCCTGGCCATCCTGAGTACGGCCACACTGTAGGCGTTGAGGCAACTACCGGCCCTCTGGGGGCAGGCATGGGCATGGCAGTGGGCATGGCAATTGCCGAGGCACATCTGGCTGAGAAGTTCAACAAGCCGGGCTATCCTGTATACGACCATTATACTTTTGCCCTGGGCGGTGATGGCTGCATGATGGAGGGTATTTCCTCCGAGGCCTTCTCCCTGGCAGGCACCCTTGGCTTGTCCAAGCTGATTGTCATCTATGACAGCAACAACATTTCCATCGAGGGCGATACTGATGCTGCCTTCACTGAGGATGTGCAGAAGCGCATGGAGGCATTCGGCTTCCAGACTATCGATGTGGCTGACGGCACTGATCTGGCTGCTATCGGCAGGGCCATCGAGGAAGCAAAGGCTGACAAGGAGCGTCCTTCCTTTATTACCGTCCATACCCAGATCGGCTACGGCTGTCCGGCAAAGCAGGGCAAGGCCAGTGCTCATGGCGAGCCGCTGGGGGAGGAAAATCTGCAGGCAGCCAAGGAGAACCTGGGCTGGACCAGCGAGCCGTTTACTGTGCCTGAGGAGGTCTATGCCGACTATGCAGCCAAGGCTGCCAAAGGTCAGGAAGCAGAGGACAAGTGGAATGAGATGTTCGCTGAGTGGAAGGCGAAGTTCCCGGCAGCAGCGGCTCTCCACGACAAGTTCTACGCCAAGGATGCTGTGAAGGCTGTCCTGGAGGATGAGTCCTTCTGGGCTCCGGCTGAGAAGCCTACTGCCAGCCGTGCCCTGTCCGGCAACATCATCAACAAGCTGAAGGATATCGTGCCAAGCCTCATGGGCGGCAGTGCTGACCTGGCTCCATCCAACAAGACGGAGATGAAGGACGAGGATTTCTTCAGCAAGGAGAACCGCAATGGCCGCAACATGCACTTCGGTGTCCGGGAGCTGGCTATGGGCGCTATCGGCAACGGTATGGCACTCCATGGCGGCGTGACTGCCTATGTGGCTACCTTCTTTGTTTTCTCCGACTACATCAAGCCGATGATGCGCCTGGCTGCCCTCATGAAGCTGCCTGTTACCTATGTGCTGACCCATGATTCCATCGGTGTTGGCGAGGACGGCCCTACCCATGAGCCAATCGAGCAGCTGGCTATGCTGCGCGCCCTGCCGAATATGCAGGTATTCCGTCCAGCTGATGCAGTGGAGACTGCTGCTGGCTGGTACACTGCTTTGGCTGATACGGAGAGCCCTACTGCCCTGGTGCTTACCCG
>JAEDOE010000109.1 GCA_016302095.1 Anaerovibrio sp.
ATACAATGATTTCATTTATTCGGTGCTTATGTCTCGTATTATACTACATCCGCCCCCCCAGTACAAGACATTTTCGCACTTTTTTTGATTTTATAAATAAAATTTGTAAAATTGCAACCAACCACCTGGGTGTTATGACAGAAAAAAAGGTACAACCTCATAGATTGTACCGCTAATTTCATCATTCAAAATGTTAGTCAATTAGAAAGAAAAACGCAAGACTATTTTCCCAGTATCTGCCGCGCCACAAATACGCCGCTGGCAGAGGCGTGGGACAGGGAGTGGGTTACGCCGCTGCCGTCACCGATAATATACAGCCCCTTGTATTTTGTCTCCAGCTTCTCATCCAAGGCAACCTCCATGTTGTAGAACTTTACCTCCACGCCATAGAGCAGGGTGTCATCGTTGGCAGTCCCCGGAGCAATCTTGTCCAGGGCATAAATCATCTCCACAATGCCGTCCAATATACGCTTTGGCAGCACCAGGCTCAAATCTCCGGGAGCAGCTGCCAAAGTTGGCGTTACAAACCCCTCATTCATGCGCTTCTGAGTTGTGCGGCGCCCCCGCACCAAGTCACCGAAACGCTGCACAAGCACGCCTCCCCCCAGCATGTTGGAAAGACGGGCGATGCTTTCGCCATAGCCATTGCTATCCTTGAAAGGCTCAGAAAAATGCTTAGATACCAGCAGGGCAAAATTGGTGTTATTGGTCTGCAATGACTTATCCTCGTAGCTATGGCCGTTGACCGTAATGATGCCATTGGTGTTTTCACTGACCACGCTGCCATAAGGATTCATGCAGAAGGTACGCACCTTGTCCTCGAATTTCTCCGTGCGGTACACGATCTTGCTTTCATATAGCTCGTCTGTCAGGTGGGAAAAAATCTCCGCCGGCAGCTCAACCCTGACACCGATATCCACACGGTTTGACATGGTAGGGATATCCAGCTCCCGGCAGGTACGCTCCATCCATTTGCTGCCGCTGCGGCCTACGGACACAATGCACTTGTCACATTCATAGCTCCCCTCTGCCGTGCGCACCCGGTAGCCTTGATCCAGCACCTCAATCCCGGCTACCGGCGTCATGAAGAAAAAATCCACCCTGTCCTTCAGCTCATTGAAGATATTTTCCAGCACAATATAGTTCTTGTCCGTTCCCAGATGGCGCACGGAAGCATCCAGCAGCTTCAGCTTGTTCTGCATGCAGGTCTTCTTCAGGCTGGTTCCGGCGGTGGAATACATCTTGGTCCCGTCACCGCCATGGCTGACATTGATGCCGTCCACATAGTTCATCAGCTCCAGGGCTGTTTCCCTGCCGATATGCTCATAGAGGGTGCCGCCAAAATCGTTGGTGATGTTGTACTTGCCATCAGAAAACGCCCCCGCTCCTCCGAAGCCGTTCATGATGGCACAGGACGGGCAGCTGATGCAGCTCTTGATGCGGACGCCGTCAATAGGGCACTTGCGCTGCTCCAGGGGCCTGCCTGCCTCAAACACTGCCACCTTTAAATCCCGACTGCCCTGCACCAGCTCATAAGCGGAAAAAATGCCTCCCGGCCCTGCACCGATAATAATCACATCGTATCTCATATCCATTCTCCTCGCTTCCCAAAACTCTCATAAAAGTACCACTAGAATATTGAAATACAAAAACTGCCGCAAAATAGTGTACAAAAACCAATACGCAGCAGTAACTGCATAATCGGTCATAGACAACTATTTGCGGCAGTTGGTAGAAACATCTTTCCGTATCAAAGACCTATATAACCTAGAAGATGTTATCAAAAAAATACCCTCTTGTCAAGCATTCATCAGAGCTGTGCCAGGATTTCCTCTTTAGGCTTGAAGCCAACTATCCTGCCGGCAGCACTGCCATTTTTGAACACCAGCAGCGTAGGAATATTCATGATACCGAATTTTTCCGTCAGCGCCCTCTGCTCATCCACGTTGACCTTGCCCACCTTGATGTCCTCACGCTCTGCCGCAATCTCATCCACAATAGGGCTCATCATCTGGCAGGGACCGCACCAGGTTGCCCAGAAATCCACCAGCACCGGCTTGTCAGACTGCAAAACCTCCGCCTCAAAATTTTCCTGTGTAATAGTAAGAACCGCCATTTTTACTCCTCCTTCTACATAAATCCTGCACCGCAGGCAAAACACACCTATATCCGCCAGCTGCCAGCATCACCCCAGCGCCACATCCAGAATCATCATGACGCTGAATCCCACGGCAAACATCAAAGTGCCGATATTGGAATGCTGCCCGGCAGACATCTCAGGTATCAGCTCCTCCACCACCACATAAATCATGGCTCCTGCCGCAAAGCTCAGGAGATACGGCAGCACGGGAATCACGAAGCTGGCAAAAATAATCGTCAGCACCGCCGCCACCGGCTCCACGGCACCGGAAAACACCCCCATGCCGAAGGCCTTCATGCTGCCGGTGCCCTCGGCACGCAGGGGCAGGGAAACAATCGCCCCCTCCGGGAAATTCTGAATAGCAATACCTATGGACAGGGCCATGGCAGCCGCAAAGGTGATTTCTGAAGCACCTGACTGCCAGCTGGCATACACCACGCCTACCGCCATCCCCTCAGGGATATTGTGCAGCACCACTGCCAGCACCAGCATCAGCCGCCTGGAAAGGCTGCACTGAGGCCCCTCCTGCTCCTCGCTGTTCATGTGCAGATGGGGAATGATATGGTCTAGTAGGAGCAAAAACAGGATGCCTGCCCATAGCCCCACCACTGCCGGTACAAAAGCCAGCTGCCCCATGGCCTCCGACTGTTCCATGGCAGGTATCAGAAGGCTCCAGACAGAAGCTGCCACCATGACGCCTGCCGCAAAGCCCGTCAGGCTCCTCTGCACCATCTCATTCAGCTGCCCCCTGAGCAAAAACACCATGGCAGCCCCCAGGGAAGTTCCCAGAAAGGGAATTGCCAGGCCCTGCATTATCTCGCTGCTTATCATACACAACACCACCCAAAACATCATTTATCATTATTTTACCACATAATCCTGCTAATTTGTCTGAAAATCAGAAAAAATACCACTAATTACTAATTGAAAGGTTGCAGTAGCCGCTATTGCCGATGTACCTGCCGTCAAAAGGCTTTTACATCCAAAAATGCTGTTGCTGCAACCTTTTTTATTTACTTTTTTCTGCACAACCCTTATAATGTTACTTAAAGAGGTGATTTTATGTATAAATTAGATAAAATAGATAAGGCTCTCCTGAAGCTGCTGCAGGAAAATGGCCGTGCCACGATCTCAAGCCTGAGCAATGCCGTATCCCTGTCCATGCCGGCTATCAGCGAGCGTGTAAAAAGGCTGGAGGCTTCCGGCGTCATCCAGAAGTTCACCACCCTGCTGAACCCTTCCCTGGTGGATAAGCAGCTCATGGCTCTGGTGCAGATTGGCTTTGACATGCAGAAGCATGCCGACAGGTTTGTGGATTTCGTGGAAACGGAAAAGGATATCAAGGAATGTTACCGCATCACCGGCAACTACGAATACACATTGAAGGTGCAGACCAACAACACCGGCACCCTGGCGGAGCTCCTGAACCGCATCAAGGCGCAGGCAGGGGTGAACAAAACCCACTCCATAGTGGTGCTGTCTTCCATTATCGACAGGCCTTCTGTCATCATCAACTAAGACCGGCTATTTTCACGTATTTTGAATATCGGCATCAGAAAAGGCTGAAGCGGGGCTTCCCCGGCTCCAGCCTTATTTCATTGGAAAAATACCGTTTTTTCAGTGTCCTACAGGATGGCACGCTGCCTGCTGGCCTCGTAGAGCACAATGGCCGCTGCCGATGCCACGTTCAAGGATTCAGCCTTGCCGGACATAGGTATGTATACCTTGCTGCTGGCAGCCTCCATAATCTCAGCGGAAATGCCGCTGCCCTCATTGCCGAAGACGATGGCGGTAGGGCTGTTGTACTCTGCCAGATAATGCTTCAGTGCCATCTTGTCAAGGGCGGTAGCAATCATATTCAGCTCATTGTCATGGCAGGCATCAATAAAGGCACTCCTTGAAACATTGTCCAAAAACGGGATATTAAAGATAGAGCCCATGGATGAGCGGACCACCTTGTCGCTGAACATATCCACCGTGCCTTCCAGGCAGACCACGCCGGTACACCCCAGGGCATCTGCCGTGCGGATGATCGTACCGGCATTGCCCGGGTCCTGAATGCCGTCCAGCACAGCCAAAAGAGGTGCATCACCTCTCGGACAGCTCAGTACCTCCTGCCAGGTAAAGAGCCTCTGCCCCATGACCAGCAGCAGCCCCTGCCCGTTCACCGTATCTGATGCCTTGCTGTACAGGTCGCCATCCAGCTGATACACCGGACATTCCCTATCCTGCAAAAGCTCAACCGCCTTCACCACCCTGGGATTTTTCAGGGCATTGTCGCTGACAAAGGCAAACCGCATAGGCCACCTGGCCGCCAGCGCCATCTCCACCAGGCGCACCCCCTCCGCCACAAAGAGGCTTTCCTCCTTGCGGTACTTGTGGGCATGCAGCTTGGCTACAAGCTTTATTTTTGCATTGGCATTACTTTCTATACGCTCCAGATTTTTCAATATACGCTCCCCTTGCAATACACAAAATCAACTAATAAACAAAACTGCAATACAATCAGCCTCCCACGGCCTTTCATTTCAGCATGTGGCTGTATGCCTCCGCCAGCGTCCCGATATCCATGCCGGTGGTATTGATGCAGACATTATAATTCTGGCGTGCCCCCCACTTCTGGCCGGTATAAAAATCATAATACTTGGCACGGCTTTCATCTACATTATTTATTTTCTTCTTCATTTCCTTCTCCGTCAGCTGCTCATCCGGCGTGCTGCGCTCCATGCAGCGCTTGATGCGGGACGGCATATCCGCATAGATAAAAATCTTGAAAGGATTGTAGGAGCGCAGGATATAGTCGGCACAGCGGCCTACAATCACGCAGTCAGACTGCTCCGCCAGCTCCTGCAGCACCTCAGTCTGAGCCGTGTACACGGACTCCTCCACCATCAGGGGATAATACACCCCCACTGCCGCAAAGGTGGCGCCAATGGTCATAGGGAACAGGGGCATCGGCCGCTTCTCCACCACTTCCTTGACATAGCCCTCGGACAAATCCGCCTTTGCCGCAATCTTGCTGATAATCTCCTTATCATAATACTTGATGCCAAGATTTTCCGCCAGACGGCAGCCAAACTCCCGGCCACCGCTGCCAAACTCACGACTGATAGTAATAATCTTGTTCATAT
>JAEDOE010000110.1 GCA_016302095.1 Anaerovibrio sp.
GAAGAAGGCTTTCTTTGTAATGTGCGATGGCTATGTAACCACCAGCGATGGTACCGGTATCGTTCATACGGCACCTGCCTTCGGTGAGGACGATGCCCGTGTCTGCCGCGCCTATGATATGCCGTTTGTGCAGTTCGTGGATGCCAAGGGCAATATGACCGGGGAAACTGATTGGGCAGGCGTATTTGTCAAGGATGCGGACCCGTTGATTCTGGATGATTTGAAAAAGAGCGGCAAACTCTTTAAGGCTCCTAAGTTTGAGCATAGCTATCCGCACTGCTGGCGCTGCGATACGCCGCTGATTTATTATGCCCGTGAATCCTGGTTCATCAACATGACCTCCGTCAAGGAAAAGCTCATTGACAATAACAACACTGTCAACTGGATTCCTGAGTCCATCGGCAAGGGGCGCTTCGGTGAGTGGCTGGAGCATGTACAGGACTGGGGCATCAGCCGCAACCGCTACTGGGGTACACCGCTGAATGTCTGGGAGTGCTCCTGCGGTCATCAACATTCCATTGGCTCCATTGCCGAGCTGAAGTCTATGTCCGACAACTGCCCGGAGGATATCGAGCTGCATCGCCCTTATATTGATGCCGTAACCATCAAGTGCCCTGAGTGCGGCGGCGAGATGAAGCGCGTGCCGGAAGTTATTGACTGCTGGTTCGATTCCGGCTCCATGCCTTTCGCCCAGTGGCATTATCCGTTTGAGAACAAGGAGATTTTTGAGGAGCGTTATCCGGCGGACTTCATCTCCGAGGCTGTGGACCAGACCCGTGGCTGGTTCTATTCCCTGCTGGCGATTTCCACTTTGCTCTTTGACAATTCCTCCTACAAGAATGTCATCGTGCTGGGCCATGTGCAGGACAAGGACGGCAAGA
Source organism: Anaerovibrio sp. (assembly GCA_016302095.1). GTDB lineage: Bacteria > Bacillota > Negativicutes > Selenomonadales > Selenomonadaceae > Anaerovibrio. The sequence goes on from JAEDOE010000110.1 coordinate 882, forward strand.
AGATGAGCAAATCCAAGGGCAATGCCGTGGATCCGATGGATGCCCTGAGAAAGCATGGTGCAGATGCCATCCGCTGGTATTTCTATGAGAACAGCGCACCGTGGCTGCCAAACCGCTTCCATGATGATGCAGTGCAGGAAGGCCAGCGCAAGTTTATGGGCACCCTGTGGAATACCTATGCTTTCTATGTGCTGTATGCCAATATTGATGGCTTTGATGCTACCAAGTATCAGCTGGAATACGACAAGCTGTCCGTGATGGACAAGTGGGTGCTGTCCCGTCTGAATACCTTGATTAAGGCTGTTGATGGCAATCTGGCAAGCTACAAGGTAACTGAGACTGCCAAGGTGCTGCAGGATTTTGTGGATGAGCTGTCCAACTGGTATGTGCGCCGCAGCCGTGAGCGTTTCTGGGGCAAGGAGCTGACTCAGGACAAGATTAATGCCTACATGACCTTGTACACGGCACTGACCACTGTGGTGAAGCTGTCTGCACCGATGGTGCCGTTCATCACCGAGAGTATCTATCGCAACCTGGTATGCAGCGTGGATGAAAGTGCGCCGATTTCCGTACATCTCTGCGACTTCCCTGTAGCTGACGAGGCAATGATTGATGCCGAGCTGGAGGCAGAGATGGAGCTGGTGCTGGAAATCGTGGTACTGGGCCGTGCTGCCCGCAACGCTTCCAACATCAAGAACCGCCAGCCGATTGGCAACATGTATGTAAAGGCTGACCGGGAACTGGACGAGTTCTTCAAGGAGATTGTGGCCAGCGAGCTGAATTTGAAGAACGTTGAGTTCAAGGCGGATATGGAGGAATATCTCTCCTACAGCTTCAAGCCGCAGTTCAAGGTGCTGGGTCCGAAGGTGGGCAAGCAGATTGGCGAGGTCAAGGCTGCCCTGGCTGCTATCAATGGCCATGCTGCCAAGGCAGAGCTGGAAAGCACTGGCAAGCTGGTGCTGGAGCTCAAGAGCGGCACTGTGGAGCTGACTGCCGAGGATGTGGATATTACCATGTCCCAGACTGAGGGCTTTGCCACCCAGCGTTATGGCTCCGTGACCATTGCTTTGGAGACTACCCTCAGCCAGGAGCTGATTGAGGAAGGCTTTGTCCGTGAAATCATCAGCAAGCTGCAGACCATGCGCAAGGAAAACGGCTTTGAGGTGACTGACCGCATCAGCGTATTTGCCGCAGGCAACGACAAGCTGACTGATATCATGAGCCGCAACGAGGACTTCATCAAGAAGATTGTGCTGGGTGACAGCATTGCCTATGGCACAACTGATGTTGATGGCGGTTTTGCAAAGGAATGGAATATCAACGGCGAGGATATTACCCTGGCTATTAAGTAATTTGCTTTAATAAAATGCGGTGCATGGCTGCAAGCATTCCTTTTGGGATGTGGCAGCTGCACCGCATTTTCTGTCTTTTGGCAGTTGGTATGATATTGTATATTGCATATTACATATATTATATAGCATATGATGAGTGATATGGAGCATGTAGGCGGAGGTGATTGGATGGTTTATCAGAATATTGTTGCCGGGCGGTTTGTGGACAGGCCCAACAGGTTTATTGCCCATGTGGAAATCAACGGCGTGGTGGAAACCGTGCATGTGAAAAACACCGGGCGGTGTCGTGAGCTTCTGCTGCCGGGCGTGAAGGTGATTTTGGAAATCGCGGACAATCCCCAGCGCAAGACAAAGTATGATTTGATTGCCGTATACAAGCAAGGCTTCGGGCTGATTAATATGGACAGTCAGGCACCCAACAAGGTGGTGGCAGAGTGGCTGGCAGGACAGGGCTATGATGTGGTAAAGCCGGAGTATAAATATGGCAGTTCCCGGATAGACTTCTATATGGAAAAGTTTAGGCTGGATGATGGGGGACAGGAAGTTTCTGAGCGTTATCTGATGGAGGTAAAGGGCTGCACCTTGGAGATTGATGGCATTGGCTATTTTCCTGATGCGCCTACGGAGCGGGGTATCAAGCACCTGAAGGAGCTGGCAGGCGCGGCAGGGCAGGGGTATCACTGCATTATGGCATATGTCATTCAGATGGAGGGCATCAATGAGGTGCGTCCCAACATTGTCACTCATCCTGCCTATGGCAAGGCAGTAGAGGAAGCTATTGCTGCCGGAGTGAAGGTTTTGTTTTTGTGTACGGCAGTGAAAGAAAATGAATTGCGGATAGTTTCCAGCAGGTATTTGGGAGAATAAAATGAGTTTTTTCAGGTTAAAAGTGGTATAATATCCGTTAGAAGATGTTCTGATTTTACTTTATTTTTTGGGAGGTACTCTTTATGACCAGGAAAGAAATGGAAAAAGTTGTTCAGGATATGATTGCTGCCAAGTCCTGCTATCCGGTATTGAGGGCAAGGGGCGAGGAGTGGCTGAATGCCGGGGATACCGATACGGAGGAAGCTGCCTGGAAGAAGCTGGTGGCGCAGGCAAAGGTAGACATTATGCCCATTGATGACCTGATTAGCTTTGCAGCTTCGGAAACAGGTGCCAAGGTGCTGGGCAAGGAAGGCGCGGAGATGCTCCTGAAGCACGCCCAGGCAATCAAGGCACAGGGGGCGGAGTATTGTGACTGCCCGGCATGCAAGGGGGCTGCCATTGTTATTGAGTATGAAAACCTGTATGACTAAGCGGTTTTTCATATAGGAGGCACTGCCGTAAGGGGAGGTGGTTATGTATGCTGTATAGCAAGCTGTTTAAAAAGGACAAGACGCTGGAATTTCACGTAATAAAAGAATATGAAGACAGGGATGGCGGGGACAATCTCATTGTACGGGTGGAGTTGGAAGAAAACCCTGATGCGTTCTGTGAATGGCGACTGCCTGATATCTTTTGCTACAAATCATACGGCTTTTCAGAAGATGATACTATTAAAATAAAGAATTATATAAGGAATAATGAAATGCTGATGTGGTCCGATTATAGGAAGGAGATGAAAAATAAAAATGCCTAATGCCCTAATACAGTATATGGGATATCTGATATATTTTTGGGGAAGTGACGGCAGTGAGCCTGTGCATGTCCATGTCAGTAAAAGCAAGCAAAAGAATGCAACGAAATTTTGGGTGACTTCTGAAGGAATAGAGCTTGCCAATGATACTGGTTCTGTGGATAAAAAAGATATGAAGGCCATTCTCGCGTATCTTCGTGCAAACAGGGAGTCTATTATAATGTCCTGGGTAGAATTTTTTGGCAAAGCTGAGCTAAAAAGGTGAATCATATCTGGGATATTAACAAGTGAAACCGGACAGTATTAATCAATAAATGTGCCAAAATATAAAAAATATACAAAAAGACATCATGGGTCATAGAAACACAAACTTATGGCATGATGTCTTTTTTATGCCTAAGTTCACAGTTTTTTTGACGAAACAAAGATGTGAATTTTTGCTAATATACTTATAGTAAAAATAGTATGCACATAATTTACAAAGAAAAATATAAAAAATAATGACATTTTAGAAGGATTTTGCCTATAAATATCGAATAGTATATCTTATCAGGTTTGTATAAGGAGATGGAGTTTTTGCTGGGAGCGGTTGTTTATACATTGGAAGCGGAGCAGTCAGGCTGGCTGCCGGAATTTTCCGGCAGGGTGATGCACGGCGTCTTTTTCAGGATGCTGCAGGAGGCATCCCAGGAGCTGGCAAGCTATGTACATGAGCAGATGAAAATGAAGCCATTTACAGCTTCCGCCCTGCTGGGCAGGAAATACAAGTCCATAAGAGGGAGAATTTATGTCAAAAAAGGTGATGTGTTTCAGTGGCGCGTAACCGGTATGCACGAGAGCATCCTGCAGGTCATGCTGCAGGTGGAGCCGGGGGAGGTATTGCAGGTGAACAGCCTGCCCATGCAGGTAAAAGCCCTGACTGCTGACGGGGAGCAGAATCCCAGGGCAGGCTTTTTGGCTGAAAATGATTTGCTGGGGCTGGCTCTGGGGGAGGAGAATTTGTCCCGCCTGACAATAGATTTTATTTCACCGACGGCTTTCAGGGTGGATGTGGTGGATTATCCCATGCCGTTGCCATGGCTGGTGTTTCCTTCCCTGGCGGAGAAATGGCAGCAGCTGGATATGCCTGCAGAAATCGACAAGGCACAGGTCAGGGAACTATCAGAAAAGGTGTATATAGAGCACTGGTCAGGCAGGACAAAAAGCGTGTACCTCACGCCCCAGAGGGGAGTGAATACCTTTACGGGAACATTCAGCTACAATCTGTCCCAGCTGCCTGTGGAGGAGCGGCAGGTGCTGCTGCTTTTGGCACAGTTTGGCGTATTTGCCGGCTGCGGCAGGATGGCAGGGCAGGGCCTGGGGCAGATGCAGGT
>JAEDOE010000111.1 GCA_016302095.1 Anaerovibrio sp.
ATTGCCGGTACCGCTCCAATATACAACTGCCAACTTCATAAAAAATCCACTCCTTTTTTCTCATTACATCACAAGGCTCTGCCTGTCACGCTGTCCATGACTTCCTGCACTCTTTCGCCAGCCATATATCACAAGGCTCTGTCTGTCACGCTGCACTGCAAATCATGGCTTGCAGGCTGACTCCCTCCTGCAAGCTGTCATACACCCGCCTGATACAGGCCGCATAGCAGTGGAACAGGTGCAAGACAGCTTTTTCATTATCGTACACCTTCCAGAAACCGCATTGAAGGAAATTCTGCCCGCCATGACGGATAAAGCCTTCCACATCATGAGGCGGATAGCCCAGAAACAGTCCTATCTCATTGATAACTTTGATAAAGTGATTTATACAAAATAGCCAAATAAAGCTGCCTCATTGGTGCTTTGCACCTAGCGACAGCCATTTTTTGCTCAATATATGTGATATGTCTTCCAAGGGATTTTGTCCAGCGGCACTGTCTTCAAAAAATCCACAATATCCTTCCTGCCATAATAATGGGGATTTCCCTCCCTGTCCTGGGACATGAGGATAATCGGCATATTGGGAAAAAAAGGTGCAATAGACTGCCGGAACCTGGTTGCCCGCACCGTATACTGGGTAACTGTCTGCTTGACCACCACAATGGCAAAGGTCACCCCCTGCTCAATAATCACCGCACCATGTACTACCATAACCTCACCTCACTAAACACCATCCTGTATATCTTCTGCCAACAAACACTCCGCACCATCGCGAAAACGTTCCAGCCTGCCTATATACACCTTCACAATATTCTCGCAGTATTTCTCAACTAGCTGTCCGTCATAGTCATGTGCCAGCTGATTGCGCACCTTGAGCATCTCCATCCAGATATCATCATCTATCAGCCTTGCCCGGAACGCTGCACGCAAAACCTCCCTGGGAGAACCTGCCACAAAATCAATGATGGCATAATGCTGCACCAGAATATCCTTCATGACCTTCCAAGCCAAATCAAAGGTAATAGAAAACTTGGCACCAGTGCCACTAAGCACAAAGGAATCACTCATATCCCTTGCCCTTGCTTCCGCCAGGCTGGCAAGGGATTTTTTGTATGAATCAAATCTTTTCCTGCATTTCTCGTCCATATTTTGCAATATCCTCCAGCAAAAGCTCATTGGCACAATCATCCAACGAAACCAAATCAATCTTATACAGCGTAGGCAACTCCTCCAGTGCCTCCCGAAGCAGCTCCACATCCTGCACGCCGCTGACTGCGATATCTATATCGCTCTCCGGCAGTGCCGTTCCCTTCGCCCTTGAGCCAAACAAAACCACGCGCCCTGCACCATACTCCCGGCACAGTGCCACCGCCTCTCTCAGTACCTTATCTGCATCCATCACATCCAGCAATCCTTCATATCAGCCCTGTCACTTACAATACTACTCCATGATAAATATTATGAGACAAAACCTTCATATCGTCAACAGCACCACCAGCACAAATTTGCAAGCTAGCATTATCTCCTTGCCTCAATACTGCACGGACGAAATTCGTTTACAAAAATTTTTCAAAAGTGAAGGCAGATAAAATGCCCCTTGAAAACAAGGGGCGTTTGTTATACAATGAAAAATATTTTTCTGAAAAGGAGACGATAAAACATGGCACTAAGCCCGGAAGTACGCAGCAGGCTGCAGGCACGGATTGATGAGCTGAAAAAGCGCATGCAGTACGATGCCAATGACCTGGACTACGAAACCCACCTGAACCAGGTGCGGGAGCTGCAAAAAATCATCACCGCAGCCAGCAAATAATATTCAACATATCACCAGCTGGGATATGCGCAGCAAAACCATGCCCCATTACATCCGGCGGTACTTGTCTGCCGTGGACTTCGGATCGTAATCAGTCCCCATGCTGCTGCCCACAGGAGATACATTCACCAGGCCGTCACCATCACGGCGGATATCAGTCACCATCGGCCCATTATTCATGGCACTGCCCTGATAATTCTGGTTATACTGATTGTCCTGAGGCGCATTATGACGTTCATAATCGCCATTGCCGGCAGCTTCATTTTTTTTTCCCATAAAACGGCGCACCAGCATCATAATCAGCTTGAAGGCAATCACAGCAAAAATCACGTTGAACAACAGCCCCATGGCATCTGCCAAAAAGCCGCCGCCAAAGCCAAAGAGATGCCCCAGCATACTGCCCAGCATCATACCACCGGCCAGCCAGCCCATGGTGCGCAGGGCATTGCCCCACTTGGTACCGGTGTTGGCAGCTGCCGCATTGGTCATAGCATTATTATTTGCCTTGGCTGCAGGCGCATTTTCCTTCAAATCGCTTGCCTTCTTGGAAGGAGCATATTCCTGATTTGGCTTGTCAGCCTTCTTGGCGGCAGGCGCAGAGGCCTTTGGGGCAGCCGCCTTTGGGGCGGAAACCTTCGGTGCCGAAATCCTGGCACCGCCCTTGGCCGCATCAGCCACACCGGCAGATGCCGAAAACAGAAATGCCGCCGCCACCAGCACAGCACCAATCTTTTTCATTCTCATAATCTCTTAATCCTCCTTGTACGACTTGATATCCTCCGGGAATGCATACAGCTCTCCCAAGGTATCCAGCTCTCCTGACAGATAGCGGTCAATATCATCCACATCAATATACAGCTTGCAGTCAATATCCAGATAACCCTGCTCCTTGGCTCCGCTGAGCTTCACAATATCCATCAGCTTCTCACGCAGCTTCTGGCACTCGCTTGCCTTGGCATGGATGTCCAGCTTTATCTGCGGCACGCCATACTCCTTGATTACCTCATTCAGAGTCATTCTCTGTGACATATTCTCAACCTCATTTCTAATCAAATTGAACATTTGCAAAGTACAACTTTTACAAACTTTAACTTTTTGACCTTTCAATTATATCATAGACATATATAAATTGCAATTTTTCTCATTTTGCATTATTATACTATTGTTACAAGGTTGACAGTAGAAAGGACTGATTATATATGAAGGACACCACCCTTGCAAAAATTGATAACCTGATTGAACGTTACCCTGCCCTGAGCGTGTGCCGCCAGTCTATTACCGAAGCCGTGGAGGCTCTCTGCACCACCTACAAAAATGGCGGCAAGGTCATTGTCTGCGGCAATGGCGGCAGTGCCTCCGACTCCGAGCATATCGTAGGGGAGCTGATGAAGGGCTTTGTCAAGAAGCGCCCTATAACGGATGAGCTCTATGAGAAGATGAAGGCAGTCTGCCCCAACGAGGCTGACTACCTGCGTGACAACCTGCAGGAAGCCCTGCCGGCCATCTCCCTGATGAATGCCGTGGCACTGAACAGCGCCTTTGCCAATGACCAGGCACCTGACCTGGCTATGGCGCAGCAGGTGCTGGGCCTTGGCCGCCCGGAGGACATCCTCATCGGCATCAGCACCTCCGGCAACTCCGCCAACGTCATTTATGCCGTACAGCTGGCAAAAACCCTGGGCATCAAGACCATCGGGCTGATTGGCAACCGCCAGTGCCGCATGCAGAACCTCTGCGATATCGTGATTGCCGCCCCTGAGCTGGAAACCTACAAAATCCAGGAATACCATCTGCCTATCTACCACCTGCTGTGCATCGCGGTGGAAAACGAATTTTTTGAGAAATAAGGCAAAACACCCCTGCAGACCAGTCATCTGCAAGGGTGTTTTTTTACTTTTATTAATATTTTACTCAATATTTTACCAGTTGCTGTCACGCTTCCAGAAGCCCGGCTGCAGCATGGCAAGGAAGGTAAAAATCTCCAGCCTGCCAATAACCATGCACAGGCAGCAGACTATCTTGGTCATATCCGGCAAATCATAAAAGGTATAAGCCGCGCCAAATGCTACTCCCATGTTGCCCATGCAGGAAAGCCCCAGCATAATGGAATCCACCACCGGCAGCCCGTCAAAGTTAAAAAAGCAGGCCGCCACCAAAGCAATCATCACATACAGAAAGAAAAACCGCGCCACCCGGAAAACCACTGTAGAGGACTGGCTCTGGTCCTCCATCCTTACCCTGGCAATGCTGTTGGGATGCAGCTTTTCCTGAATAATCGTCCCCACCATCTTCCAGAGGATAATCACCCGGGACAGCTTCATGCCACCTGCCGTAGAGCCGGCACAGCCCCCTGTCAGCATGGCGATAATGATGCAGTACTGGGAAAAAGCCGGCCACTGGTCAAAATTACAGGTGGACAAACCTGTAGAGGTCATGATGGAAGCCATCTGAAAAGCTCCATAACGCAAGGCCTCAGCAGCTCCCAGCCCCAGCCCATTAATCAGATTGAGTGCCACCAGCGGTGTTGCAAGCAAAAACATGGCCATGTACACCCGGAACTCCGTATCCTTCAGGATATGGCGGTAGCCTCTTTTCCAGCCCAGAAAATACAGCCCGAAGTTACCGCCGCCAATCAGCATGAAAACAATCAGCACAAGCTCCACCGGCAGGCTGTTGAAGTCCCCGGCACTGCCGTTGGTGGTGGCAAAGCCCCCTGTGGCCACAGCGGACATGGCTAGATTAACCGAGTCAAAGAGGCTCAGGCCGCACAGCAGAAGCAAAGTCACCAGTACCAGCGAAAAGGCCACATACATGATGAGCAGGGCATTGGCAGTTTCCTTGATCCGGGGCACCACCCGGCTCTCGGAGGGACCCGCCCCCTCAGCGTTGAACATCCTGGCCGCACCGCTGCCCGGCTGGGGAAACAGGGCAATAAACAGTACGATTATTCCCAATCCTCCTACCCAGTGAGTAACGCCCCGCCACAAAATCAGGCTCCGGGGCACCACATCCAAATCGCTGATCACGGAACCGCCAGTGCAAGTCAGTCCGGAAAAGCTCTCAAAGAGGCTGTCCACCAGATTCAGCTGATGGGAGGCCAGAAATGGCAGTGCCGACACCACAGGTATCAAAAACCAGGCAATGCCGGTAATGGCAATTCCTTCCCGCAGGGTAAGATTTTCGTGCTCCAGCCTGCCCTTATTGTAAAAATAAACGCTCACCCCAAGGCTTATCAGGATGGTCCCGGCAAAATCCATGGCACACTCCTCACCCCACAGGAGTGCTGCCGCGAAGGGCACCCCCATGGAGAAGGTAACAAAGAACTGCAGGCGGCTCAGCACATACGCAATAACCTTCAAATTCATCGCATTTCACCTACCACTGCCTTTCCTGAAGCCCGTTCCAG
>JAEDOE010000112.1 GCA_016302095.1 Anaerovibrio sp.
TACAAGGGTGGCCTGGACAAGGCCTCTATCAAGTGCCAGGTGAAGCTGATTGCCAGAAAGGGCATGTCCCTCAAGGAAGCTGTTTCCCACATGCCTGACTTTAACTTCCAGCTGATTTGGCTGGAGACAGGCCGTACACCTTGCCATTACCGCCAGGTGCGCATTGAGGTACCGGCAGCAGAGGTAGCTGCCCTGGCTGGTACGAAGCTGGCAGAGGACTGAGCAGGGAGGTTGTTGAGATGAGCGAGATTAAGATAGATTTGGTGCCGATTCCGACAAGGATTCTGACCGACAAGGATAATATTATTGATGTGGTAGAACGCTATACCAAGGGCAAGATTGGCCCGGATGACGTTATCTCCGTGGCTGAGAGCGTGGTGGCTATTACCCAGGGCAGGGCAATCCGTCCAGAGGATTTGAAGATTACCAGGGTAGCACAGCTTTGCTGCCGCTTTATTCCTGACTACGGCTCCCTGGCCAGCCCTCATGGCATGCAGTCCCTGATGGATGTGGAGGGCAAGTGGCGCGTTGCCGGTGCCCTGGTCATGGGCTTTTTGGGCAAGCTGGTGGGCATGAATGGCCTGTTCTACAAGTGGGGCGGTGAGCAGACTGCCCTGATTGATGATGTTACCGGCACTATGCCGCCTTTCGACAAGCATATTGTCTACGGCCCGAAGGATCCTGACAAGGTGGTGGAGCAGCTGAAGCAGCGCCTGGGCTGCTTCGGCGGACTGATTGCCGATGTAAATGACCTGAAGCGTTCCCGTGTGGTTGGTGCTTCCGCCGGTCTTGATGGTGAGAGGGCGGCAAGGCTTCTGATTGATAACCCGTTTGGCAATGCTTCCCAGAAGACGCCGATTGTTATTATCAAGAATTTCCGTCAGTTGCAGGAACAGGGGTAATAATTATGCTGCTGAATGCTTTGCTGGTTTTTGTGGGAGGTGGCCTGGGGGCTGTCAGCCGTTATCTGGTGACTACCTTTATGGGCAATCACCTGGGGAGCAGCTTTCCCTACGGCACCTTTGCCGCTAATATCATAGGAAGCTTCTGCATGGGCGCAGTGATGTTTTATTTTATCAATAAGAGCCTTCCTGTGCCTGAGCACCTTAGGTTGCTTCTTTTGGTTGGCTTCATGGGCGGCTTTACCACTTTTTCCTCTTTCAGCATGGAAACAGTCAGCCTGATGCAGAATCAGCACGTCATGTCTTCTATGCTGAACGTGGTGGGCAATGTCAGCCTGGGCATCGGAGCGGTGCTGATGGGCATGTTTGCCGCCAACTGGCTGAGCTGACAACGTTAGCGGTGCTTTGCTGTACACAGCTTGTTGTGTAATTTTGGGCGGGGCTGCCTTGGGGGTGCTCTGCTACGAAAGTGTTTGCAAAATTTTACTGCCGGTTTTGGTTGCTGGCAGTATTTTTTTGCGTTTTTATGGTATCATATATATAGTAAGGTTTTGCAAGGAGGAGTTTTATGGAGCGTAAGAACGGGCGCAAGGCACAGTCGGAGGGGCGTCCTGACGGGCGGCAGGCTGACCAGCTGCGCCGCTATCGGATAAATCGTTTTTTTCAGAAGCATCCTGCCGGTTCGGTGCTGATTGAAATGGGCAATACCAAGGTCATCTGTGCCGCTACCATTGAGGAAAGGGTGCCGAATTTTTTGCGGGGCACCGGCGAGGGCTGGCTGACAGCGGAGTATTCCCTGCTGCCCAGTGCTACCAATACCAGGACGCCACGAGAGGCGGCCCGGGGCAGGCAGACAGGACGCACCCAGGAAATCCAGCGGCTCATAGGCAGGAGCCTGCGCTCTGTCATGGATATGAAGGCTCTGGGGGAGCGGACTATCATCATCGATTGCGATGTGATTCAGGCAGATGGCGGTACCCGGACTGCTTCTATTACGGGAGCTTTTATCGCCCTGGTGGAGGCATGCAACAGCTTTTATGATGAGAAGAAGCCTTTCCCGGTCAAGGATTTTTTGGCGGCTATCAGCGTGGGGATTTCCCCTGCCGGGGAGCCCCTTCTTGACCTCTGCTATGAGGAGGATTCTGCCGGGGTGGTGGATATGAACGTGGTCATGACCGGCGAGGGCCAGTTCGTGGAGGTGCAGGGCACCGGCGAGGGGCGGCCTTTCAGCCGAGAGGAAATGAACAGGCTGCTGGAGCTGGCGGAAAAGGGCATTGATGAGTTGATTTCCTATGAAAAGGATGTATTGGGCAACGTGCTGGTATGGAGGGTAGGCCGCGAATGAAAAATGTGCAGATGGCAGCAAATGAAAAGTCAAAACTGAAAATTGTGATTGCCACGAAAAATCAGGGCAAGGTGCGGGAGATGATTAATGCCTTTCAGGGACTGCCTGTAGAGCTGGTGTCTTTGGCTGACCTGGATGAAAGGTTCCAGGAGCCGGTGGAGGACGGAGATACCTTTGCGGCCAATTCCCTGCTTAAGGCTGAGTATTACCAGAAGCAGACGGGCATGGCATGCCTGGCTGATGATTCGGGGCTGGAGGTGGAGGCTTTGGGTGGTGCTCCGGGAGTGTATTCCGCCCGCTTTGCCGGGGAAAGTGCCAGTGATGCTGACAATAACGCAAAATTACAGCAGGAGCTGAAGAAATTGGGCAGGGAGTCATCACCGGCGGCCTATCAGTGCGCCCTGACCTTTATGGATGCCGAGGGCAGGACACTGACAGCCAAGGGGTTCTGCCGGGGAGAAATCCGCCTCCAGGCAAGAGGCGAAAACGGTTTTGGCTATGACCCGTACTTTTATGTGGGTGATGTGACCATGGCGGAGATGAGCCTGGCGGAAAAGCAGGCCATCAGCCACCGGGGAGCGGCACTGAGGGAGATGGCAGTGCTTTTGCAGGATTATTTTGCAGGGTGCTGACTGATGTACCGGCATAGCAGGGAGTTTTTGCAGGAGCTTCCCAGATTTCCAGTTTTTTGATATGTTGAGGTGCGTTTGAGATGAAAATCGGATTGATAAGCGATACCCACGGCAATACCGCGGCCATTGACCAGGCGGTGGAGCTGGCAGGGGAGATTGATTTGTGGCTTCATGCAGGGGATATGATTCATGATGCCGAATATCTGGATATGGCGTATGATGCCAAGGTGGTCAACGTGGCAGGCAACTGTGACTGGGGCAACCGCAGCGTGCCGGAGGAGGAGATTGTGGAGGCGGAGGGCCACAGGATTTTCCTGACTCACGGCCATATCTACGGCGTCAAGGGTTCCCCCTATGGCATGGTGCAGGCTGCTCAGGAAAACGGTGCAGATATTGCCGTCTTTGGCCACAGCCATGTGGCTTTCAAGGAAAAGATTGACGGGGTGCTGCTCATCAATCCCGGCAGCCTTGCCTATCCACGGGACGGGGGCGGCCAGTCCTTTATGGTGCTGGAGCTGCATGAAGAGGCAGAGCCGGAGATTTATCATTATCACCTTGAGGACAGGCGGAAGGCCGATAGGTCCACCAAGGAGGGCAAAGGGAAAAAACGTGAAAAATGGTTCGGATTGTTTTGAACAATATGTATATAATTTATTATACAAATTCCCAATTATAATTATGATAAACCAATACAAAAAGATGAATTCGGTTCACTTTATTTTCTCTAAAACCCTTGCCGTTATTAGGTTGAAAGCAATTTAAAAATATGCTATTATAAAGTAGTGAATGTGATTTTATTATATATTTAGGGAGGGTTTACTTTGCGTACAATTAATGTAGAGCAGATTACTGCTGAAGTAGCGCAGATGTGCAAGGAAGCTGCCTATTATTTGCCTCAGGATGTATATGAGGCATTGAAGAAGGGCAGGGAAACCGAGGAGTCTCCTGTTGGCTGTGATGTTCTGGATCAGATCATCCGCAATTCCGAGATTGCCCGGGCAGAGGATCGTCCTATCTGCCAGGATACCGGCATGACCATCGTCTTCCTTGAGATCGGCCAGGATCTGCACATTGAGGGCGGCAATCTGACTGATGCCATCAATGCAGGTGTTGCAAAGGGCTACGTTGAGGGGTATTTGCGTAAGTCCGTGGTAGCTGAGCCTCTGTTCAACCGTGTGAACACTCAGAACAACACGCCTGCTATCATCTACACCAAGATTGTAGATGGGGACAAGCTGAAGATTGAGGTTACCCTGAAGGGCTTCGGCAGCGAGAACAAGTCCGGCATCAAGATGCTGGTGCCTGCTGACGGTGTAGAGGGTGTGAAGAAGGCTGTTCTGGATATTATCCAGCATGCAAGCTGCAACCCTTGTCCTCCGATGGTTGTAGGCGTAGGCATCGGCGGTACCATGGATCAGGCTGCATACCTGTCCAAGCGCGCCCTGATGCGTCCTACCAATGTCCGTAATGCGCATCCTGACTATGCCAACCTGGAGGGCGAGCTCCTCGAGATGATCAACAAGACCGGTATCGGGCCTCAGCTGGGCGGCACTACTTCTGCCCTGGCTGTAAATATCGAGTGGGGTCCTACCCACATTGCCGGACTGCCTGTTGCTGTGACCATCTGCTGTCATGCAATGCGCCATTCTGAGCGTGTATTATAAGAGGAGGAAGAAAGATAATGGCTGAAAAGATTCGCATTACTACACCTTTGACTGAGGAAGTATCCCGCACCCTGCGTGCTGGTGACAGCGTGCTGATTAGCGGTACCATCTATAGCGCCCGTGATGCTGCCCACAAGGCTATGACCGAGGCTCTGGCTCGTGGCGAGAAGCTGCCGATTGACTGGAACAACCAGATTGTTTATTATCTGGGACCTACTCCTGCCAAGCCTGGCAATCCTATCGGCTCCTGCGGCCCTACCACTTCCGGCCGTATGGACGCTTATACGCCTACCATGCTGGATCAGGGCATCAAGGGTATGATCGGCAAGGGCTCCCGCGCACCTGAGGTTATCGAGTCCATGAAGAAGCATGGCGTAACCTACTTTGCTGCTGTGGGCGGTGCTGCTGCCCTGATTTCCAAGTCCGTAAAGAGCTACACTGTTCTGGCTTATCCTGAGCTGGGACCTGAGGCTGTGGCAGCTCTGGAGGTTGAGGATTTCCCTGCTATCGTTGTAATCGACTCTGAAGGCAATAACTTCTACGAGATGGGTCAGGCTCCATATCGTAAGTTATAATTACTTTCCAAAGGAAAGAATATATTTAGGAGGTCTAGAATGATTAACGTATCTTTTTATCTTCGCCGT
>JAEDOE010000113.1 GCA_016302095.1 Anaerovibrio sp.
AACTCACCTCCTGTTATTATTATATGTATTAATACACATAATATCAATGATGAAATACACATTAATACACATTTTATAATAAAATGCAGATATTCCATGTTGCTTGTCTAATGATTGTCATCCAGGCTCGGCAGGCAGTGAGTGAAGTTATAATTACAGATTATGGGAAGATAAAAGTCGCTTAGGTAAATATACGCGTACACGTCAAAAGGAGTATCTAGTGATAGATGCTCTTTTTTTATTGAGGAAAAAAGGAATGTATGCCGAAGCTTATAGATGCCTATTAATCTAGATATATATTTATATTTATATTAATATATAAATATAAATAGACCAAAAACTTAAAAAAATTCTTTACATACCATCTAAAATGTAATATAATCACCTGTAACAGAACAAAAGGGGTGAGATGGTATGTATGCTTGTACCAAGGGGGCTACGACTCTGGGCGTGGACGGAGTGATTATTGATGTGGAGGTGGATGTGTCCAACGGGCTGCCCTGCTTTGAGATGGTGGGGATGCCGGATGCCATGGTGCGGGAGGCGAAGGAGAGGGTGAGGATTGCCATTCGCAATTCCGGCATCAGGCTGCAGCAGGACAAGGTGACGGTCAATCTGGCACCGGCAGGTATGCGCAAGGATAGTGCCGGATTGGATTTGCCTATTGCAGTGGCACTTTTGGCTGCCTACGGTGTTATTCCTACAGAGGGGCTGGACAGGTATTTGTTTATCAGCGAGCTGTCTTTGGAAGGGGAGTGCCGCCGGGTAAGCGGTGTGCTGCCTATGGCTATCAAAGCCCAGGAAAGCGGCTTGCAGGCAGTAGTGGTGGCCAAGGGCAATATCAATGAAGCCCTGCTGGTGGATGGTATAGCGGTGTACGGCATTGAGAACCTATCTGAATTGGTGGAGTTTCTCAGCGGCAGGGGGGAGCTGCAGCCAGCTGCCAAGGAACCAGCTCAGGAGGAACGGGAGGTATTGCAGGATGATTTCTGCGACGTGCAGGGGCAGTTTTTGGCCAAGCGTGCCTTTGAGATTGCGGCGGCAGGCGGTCACAACATCGTCCTGTCCGGCAGCCCCGGGGCTGGCAAGACCATGCTGGCCAGGCGAATGGGCTCTATTTTGCCGGATATGACACGGAAGGAAGCTCTGGAGGTGACAAAGATTTATAGTATTGCAGGGCTTTTGAAAAATAATAGTGGCCTGATTACCAAGCGTCCCTTTCGCAGTCCCCACCATACTGTATCTACGGCTGCCATGATAGGGGGCGGCAGCATCCCCAAGCCCGGGGAGGTGACTCTCAGCCACAACGGTGTGCTGTTTCTGGATGAGCTGCCGGAGTTTGGCAAAAATGCCCTGGAATGTTTGCGGCAGCCCTTGGAGGACGGCTTTGTCAGCGTGTCCAGGGTGAATGCCACCTTGAGCTTTCCCTCCCGTATTATGCTGATAGCTGCCCTCAATCCCTGCCCCTGCGGCTACTATGGGGATAGCGAGATTCCCTGCGAGTGCAGCCTGCCTCAGATCAAGAAGTACACCCGGAAGCTGTCGGGCCCTCTTTTGGACAGGTTTGATATTCAGATCCGGGTGCCACGGGTGTCCTATCAGGAGATAACCTCGGAGGTCCGGGCGGAAAAATCAGCCGTCATCCGCCAGAGGGTGGTGGCAGCCAGGAAAATCCAGCTGGACAGGTTCCGGGAGCTGGATATTGTCTGCAATGCCCAGATGAATCACGGCATATTGAAAAAATATTGCCAGCTGACGGATGAGGCCCAGGAGCTGATGGAAACGGCCTTTCAGGAGAGGAATTTGTCTGCCCGTTCCTATGACCGCATCGTGAAGGTAGCCCAGACGGTGGCGGATTTGTCCGGCAGCGATATTATAAGCGAGATACATATCGGTGAGGCCTTGCAGCTGCGGGGGGAAATCCTGCCGGGAAATAATTTTTGAGGAAGGAGGCAAAATTTTGCCTCTTTTTTTGCTGGGGAATTTGTTAAATCAAACATCTTGTTGTATAATAAGATGATATTGTAGAATGATTATAAGATGGCTGCAGAATTATTGCAGTGCTGTGGCAGAATTAGGGCAGAGGGTTGACAGATGATTGGTTTTTTGCGGGGCAGGGTTGCCTATTTGCTGGCGGATGTTTGCCTGCTGGATGTAAATGGCGTGGGCTATCGGGTTTTTATTGCCGGGAACACCCACAACCAGCTGAAGCTGGGGCAGGAGGCGATGCTTTTTACCCATACCAGCGTGCGTGAGGACGCTATCCAGCTGTATGGCTTTTACTCACAGGAGGAATATGATTTATTTCAGCTTTTGCTGACGGTCAGCGGCATCGGGCCCAAGGTGGCGCTGGGGATTATCGGGGCGATTACCCCGGCCAGGCTGTGCCAGGCCATTCAGAAGAAGCAGGCCTCCGTGCTGGTGAAGCTGCCGGGGGTGGGCAAGAAATCCGCGGAGCGGATGATTGTGGAGCTGAAGGACAAGCTGCACTTTGCCGATGCAGGCGATGACGGCCAGGTGGAGGATTTGTCCGATTTGTTTGCCCTGCCGGAGATTGGCGAGGGCGTGGTGGCAGAGGCGGCGGCAGCTTTGCAGAGCCTTGGCTACAATGCCCAGCAGCTGGCGCCTGTGCTGGAGAAATGCAGCAGGCTGAAGGGCGACCAGGATGTGCAGTCGGTGATAAAGTTTGCCCTGAAAGAGCTGTCCGGGAGGTGATAGAGGTTGGAGGATATTAATTACGGGGATTTTGCCCAGGAGCGCGTGATAGACATGAATGCCCAGAACGGTGATGAGTGGCAGTACAGCCTGCGGCCTCGTCATCTGAGGGAGTATATCGGCCAGAAAAAGGTGAAGGAGAACCTGGATATTTTCATCAAGGCAGCCATGTCCAGGGGGGATGCCCTGGACCATGTGCTGTTTTACGGTCCGCCAGGGCTGGGGAAGACCACTCTGGCAGGGATTATTGCCAATGAGCTGGGGGTGAATTTCCGGGTGACCTCGGGGCCTGCCATCAACCATGCCGGGGATTTGGCAGCCCTTTTGACCAACCTGGGGGAGAAGGATGTGCTTTTTATTGATGAAATCCACCGTCTCTCAAGAAATGTGGAGGAAGTCCTTTACTCGGCCATGGAGGATTTTGCCCTGGATATTGTCATCGGCAAGGGGCCTAGTGCCCGTTCCATCCGCCTGGATCTGGCACCCTTTACTTTGATAGGAGCCACTACCAAGGCAGGCTCCCTGGCAGGCCCTCTCAGGGACAGGTTCGGGGTGATTTCCCGGCTGGAATACTATCAGCCGGAGGATCTGGTGCTGATTGTGAAGCGTGCGGCGGAGATATTGCAGATTCCCATTGAGGAAAAGGGAGCCTGGGAGATTGCCCGTCGTTCCCGGGGGACTCCCCGGATTGCCAACCGCCTCCTGAAGCGTGTCAGGGACTTTGCCCAGATTACTGGTGACGGCATCATTACAGACGAGATTGCGGATGCTTCTTTGCAGAGGCTGGAGGTGGACAGGATGGGGCTTGACCATACAGACAGGCGGATGCTGGAAACCATGGTGATGAAGTTCGGGGGCGGCCCGGTGGGGCTGGACACCCTGGCGGCAGCCACCAGCGAGGAACGGGATACCATCGAGGATGTGTACGAGCCTTATCTTTTGCAGCTGGGCTTTATCAACCGCACCCCCAAGGGGCGTGTGGTGACAAGGGCCGGTTATGAACACATGAATATTCCTTATCCGGAGGCGTAGAGCTAGATGAATCTTTTGTTGCACATGTGCTGCGGCCCCTGCTCCTGCTACCCTGTGAAGGTGCTGAGGGAACAGGGCATAGAGCCCACAGGCTATTTTTTCAACCCCAACATCCACCCATATAAGGAATGGGATATGCGGCTGAAGGCGGCAGAGGAATTTGCCGCCAGGTCAGAGATGAAAATAATCACAGACAAGCATTATATGCTGCGGGATTTTCTGCGCCGCGCCCTGGCTGCGGAGCAGGTGGAGAATGGCCGCTGCCGCATGTGCTATACCTGGCGGCTGGAGGAAACTGCCAGGTATGCGGCGGAAAACGGTTTTGATGCCTTTACTTCCACGCTGTTTTACAGCATTTATCAGCAGCATGAGCTGATGAAGGAGACGGCGGAGCATTTTGCCAAGGTGTACGGGGTGAAGTTTCATTATGAGGATTTCCGTCCCGGCTGGCAGGAGGGCATCGACATGAGCATGGAAATGGGCTTATATCGCCAGCCTTACTGCGGCTGTATCTTCAGCGAGGAGGAACGCTACAGCAGGGAGCTGAGAAAGGCGAGAAAAAAGGCCAACAAGGCCAAGAAAAGGGCAAGATTGGAGGCAGAGGCAAGTGGAGAGATATAAGAGCAGGAGGCTGCGGGGGATGTTTGCCGCAGTCATGGCAATGGCTTTCTTCCTGTTTCAGCTGGGAATAGCGGAGGCAGGTGTCAGCACGCTCTATCCGGGGGCAGGCAACCGGCCCCCCAAGACGCCGGAGTGGAACGTGGAAAAGGGCAAGGACGAGAATGTCTCTGCCAAGGCTGCTGAGCAGAATGGCGGTGCGGCAAAGGGCGTCAAGAAGCTGGACAAGAAGAATGTGCCCATGACCATGCTGAGCGTGATGCTGGGGGAGGGGCTTGCTTCTGCCAGCGTGTCCGGGGCCAGTGATTTTGAGGTGGTGGAGGGCAATGCCGGCAAGGTGCTGGAAAGCTGCAGCGCCAACAAGAGCCTGAATATCACTGTGGATGGCAGCTATATCGCCATCAACGGCAAGAAGACCAAGAGCAGGATTGTTACCGTGCAGGCGAAGAACGGTGCTGACGGCGTGATGAAATACAACGGCAGCAGCTATCGGGGCAGCTTGCGGCTTACCTCTGACGGTGTGCGGCTGCAGGTGCTGAACCAGCTGTCCTTGGAGGATTATGTCAAGGGCGTGCTGCCATCAGAAATGTCTCCTAGCTGGCATGGGGAGGCGTTGAAGGCTCAGGCTGTGGCGGCGAGAACCTTTGCCATGTACAACAGAAGCAAGGGAGGGCACAAGGCCAGCGGCTACGATTTGTGCAGTTCCAGCCATTGCCAGGTGTACAGCGGCATGGCGGCGGAAACTACGGCAACCAATAGCGCGGTGGATGCTACTCGCGGACAGGTGATGTATTATGAGCATCAGGTGATTTATGC
>JAEDOE010000114.1 GCA_016302095.1 Anaerovibrio sp.
TGATTCCATTCTTGGAAAACGATGACGCCAACCGTGCCCTGATGGGTGCCAACATGCAGCGTCAGGCTGTGCCGCTGCTGCGTACCCAGGCACCGCTGGTAGGTACCGGCATGGAGTACAAGGCTGCCTGTGACTCCGGCGTTATGATTCTGGCCAAGCGTCCTGGCGTGGTAGAGACTGTTACCGCTGACAACATCGTTGTCCGCACTGCTGATGGCAAGCGTGACGAGTACAAGCTGCAGAAGTTCCTGCGCTCCAACCAGGGCACCTGCATCAACCAGCTTCCTATTGTATTCAAGGGGGACGAGGTTGAGGCAATGCAGCCGATTGCTGACGGCCCTTCTACCGACCACGGCGAGCTGGCTTTGGGCTACAACATCATCGTAGCCTACATGCCTTGGGAAGGCTACAACTACGAGGATGCTATCCTGCTGAGTGAGAACCTGATCAAGCGGGATATTTACACCTCTATCCATATTGAGGAGTATGACTGCGAGGCCCGTGATACCAAGCTGGGGCCTGAGGAGATTACCCGTGATATTCCTAACGTGTCTGATGACAGCCTGAAGGATTTGGACGAGATGGGTATTATCCGCAAGGGTGCCGAGGTGCGTACCGGTGATATCCTGGTGGGCAAGGTTACCCCGAAGGGCGAGACCGAGCTGTCTGCCGAGGAGCGTCTCCTGCGTGCCATCTTTGGCGAGAAGGCCCGTGAGGTGCGTGATACCTCCCTCCGTGTGCCGCACGGTGAGGCAGGCCGCATCGTGGATGTAAAGATTTACAGCCGTGAGAACAACGATGAGCTGAACCCGGGCGTAAATCAGATGATCCGTGTCTACATCGCCCAGAAGCGTAAGATTTCCGTGGGTGATAAGATGTCCGGCCGTCATGGTAACAAGGGTGTCGTTTCCCGTATCATGCGGGAGGAGGATATGCCGTTCCTGCCGGATGGCACTCCTGTGGACATTGTGCTGAACCCGCTGGGCGTGCCTTCCCGTATGAACATCGGTCAGATTCTGGAGACTCATCTGGGCATGGCTATCCGCAACCTGGGTACTCAGATCAAGCAGGGGGATCCTACTGTTGAGGAGCGTCTCCGTGCTATTGGCTATGACTTTGACAAGTATGGCATGCCGAAGCCGGATGTGGCAGGTATTCATATTGCTACCCCGGTATTTGACGGTGCCCGTGAGAATGATGTATTTGATACTATCCGTGCTTCCGGCATGGACCCGACAGCCAAGACTGTGCTGTATGATGGACGTACCGGTGAGCCGTTTAAGAATAAAGTAACTGTAGGCTGCGTATACATGCTGAAGCTGCATCATCTGGTTGATGATAAGATTCATGCCCGCTCCGTAGGTCCTTACTCCCTGGTAACCCAGCAGCCATTGGGCGGTAAAGCCCAGTTCGGCGGCCAGCGTTTCGGTGAGATGGAGGTATGGGCACTGGAGGCTTATGGTGCTGCCTACACCCTGCAGGAAATCCTGACTGTCAAGTCCGATGATGTGGTAGGCCGTGTCAAGACTTACGAGTCCATCGTCAAGGGTGAGAATATCCCTGAGCCTGGCGTGCCTGAGTCCTTCAAGGTACTCATCAAGGAGCTGCAGTCTATCGGCCTGGACATCAAGGTACAGGATGAGAATGCCAACGAGATCATGGTTCAGGACGATGATGACGAGGACATCAATATCAAGGATGTTGTCCGTGATGCGGATATGAATGATGTTGATGACAGCGGCAGGGCCGGCGAGCGTGATGATTACAGCAGTGATTATGACGAGGATGCCCAGCCTGACGATGATGATGACAGCTTCGATGGTGACATTATTGCCGATATTGGCGGCGATGATTTTGACGAGGATGCTGTTATCGTTGATGATGATGACGACATGGATATGTTCCTGTCCGATGATGATACTGAAGAATAATGGAAGGGAAGTGACTCCTCCTTGTTGGATGTAAATAACTTTGATTCAATGCGCATAGGCCTGGCCTCTCCTGACAAGATTCGTGAGTGGTCCCACGGCGAGGTACTGAAGCCGGAGACTATTAACTATCGTACGCTGAAGCCGGAGAAGGATGGTCTTTTCTGCGAGAAAATTTTTGGACCAACTCGTGATTGGGAATGTCATTGCGGCAAGTACAAGCGTATCCGCCATAAGGGTACTGTCTGCGACCGTTGTGGCGTTGAGGTCACCCGTTCCAAGGTTCGCCGTGAGCGTATGGGACATATAGAGCTGGCGGCTCCTGTGTCCCACATCTGGTACTTTAAGGGTATCCCTAGCCGCATGGGCCTGATTCTGGATATTCCGCCTCGTGCCATGGAGAAGGTTTTGTACTTTGCTTCTTACATTGTGCTTGACCCGAAGGATACTCCTCTTTCCAAGAAGCAGCTTCTGACGGAGCTGGAGTATCGCAAGGCTCGTGAGGATTATGGCAGGGAGTTCGTAGTAGGCATGGGTGCCGAGGCTATCAAGGAGCTTTTGGTAGAGCTGGAGGCAGACCTGCCTGAGGAGCAGCAGACTGAGGACATGAAAAACGGCCTGGATGTGCTGCACAGGGAGCTGACTGACGAGCTGAAGCATGTAGCAAGCCAGCAGCGCCGCATCCGTGCTATCCGCCGCCTGGAGGTAGTAGAGGCATTCAGGCGTTCCGGCAACAAGCCGTCCTGGATGATTCTGGATGTAGTGCCGGTTATTCCGCCGGAGCTTCGCCCGATGGTGCAGCTGGATGGCGGCCGCTTCGCTACCTCTGATTTGAATGATTTGTATCGTCGCGTTATCAATAGAAATAACCGTCTGAAGCGTCTTTTGGAGCTGCGCGCCCCGGATATTATCGTCCGCAACGAGAAGCGCATGCTGCAGGAGGCTGTGGATGCCCTGATTGACAATGGCCGCCGTGGCCGTCCTGTTACCGGCCCTGGCAACCGTCCTCTGAAGTCCTTGTCCGACATGCTCAAGGGCAAGCAGGGACGTTTCCGTCAGAACCTTCTGGGCAAGCGTGTTGACTACTCAGGCCGTTCGGTTATCGTTGTCGGCCCTGAGCTGAAGCTGCATCAGTGCGGCCTGCCAAAGGAGATGGCCCTGGAGCTCTTTAAGCCATTTGTTATGAAGAAGCTGGTCAGCGAGGGTATCGCCCACAATATCAAGTCCGCCAAGCGCAAGGTTGAGCGTGCGGAGGAGGAAGTATGGGATGTACTGGAGGATGTTATCAAGGAGCATCCGGTGCTTTTGAACCGTGCCCCGACGCTGCATCGCCTGGGCATTCAGGCTTTTGAGCCGGTTCTCACCGAGGGCCGTGCCCTGAAGCTGCATCCTCTGGCTTGCTCTGCTTACAACGCTGACTTTGATGGTGACCAGATGGCTATCCATCTGCCGCTGTCTGCGGAGGCCCAGGCTGAGGCCCGTGTGCTGATGCTGGCAGCCAACCATATCCTGGCACCGAAGGACGGCAGCCCGATTATCGTTCCTTCCCAGGATATGATTCTGGGTGCTTACTACCTGACCAAAATCAGGGAGGGTGCCCTGGGTGAGGGCAAGGTCTTCACCGGTATCAACGAGGCTTTGCTGGCTTATCAGCATCAGGAGCTGGATATTCAGGCACAGGTTGAGGTGCGCATCCTTGAGAAGCAGGAAGATGGCACTACCAAGGATTATGGTCTTGTTACCACTTCCCTGGGCCGCATGATTTTCAACGAGATCCTGCCACCGCAGGTACGCTCCTATTTCCAGGATAAGGAAACCGGCAAGTGGTCCCTGGGCGAGCTGATGAAGAAGAAGCAGCTGGGCAAGCTGGTAGCGCGCTGCTTTGAGGTGCTGGGAGCCAGCCGTACCGCAGAGGTTATCGATGGCGTAAAGAATCTTGGCTACCATTATGCATGTATTGCAGGTATGACCGTTGCTATTTCGGATATTACCGTTCCGCCTAAGAAGAAGGATATCCTTGAGGCGGCACAGGCTCAGGTTACCAAGACTGAGCGGCAGTTCTCCCGTGGTCTGATTACTGATGACGAGCGTTACAAGAAGGTCTGCAGCGTCTGGAACAAGGCTACTGAGGATGTTGCTGACGAGATGTATGACAACTACGAGATCAATGACCCGTTCAATCCTATCTACATGATGGCTGACTCCGGTGCCCGCGGTAACAAGTCCCAGATGCGCCAGCTGGCAGGCATGCGCGGACTGATGGCGGATCCATCCGGTAAGACCATCGAAATTCCTATTACGGCAAACTTCCGTGAGGGCTTGTCCGTATCCGATTACTTTATTTCTTCCCATGGTGCTAGAAAGGGCCTGGCAGATACCGCCCTGCGTACCGCCGACTCCGGTTACCTGACCCGCCGTCTGGTAGATGTGGCACAGGATGTAATTGTCCGTGAGGATGACTGCGATGTTGTGGGCATCAACCTTGTAAGAGAGCGTGCCAAGCTGGCTGACAGTGCTGCTGCTGCTGTGCAGGTATTGCAGGATTCCCTGGCTGGCCGCCTGATTGCTCAGGATGTCATCAGCCCTGAGACCGGCGAGGTTCTTTTGGAGGTTGGCGCAGAGCTGACTGCCGAGGACCTGCAGGTGATTGGCGAGGCTGGTGTATCTGAGCTGGTTCTCCGTGGCCAGTCCGACAACAACGATACTGTTGTGGGCAGCTCCTCTGTAACAGAGACTGTACAGCTGGGTGCGCCTGAGGAAAATGTCCGTGCTTCTATCCGTGAGGCTATGATGAACCAGATGCTGGGCAAGGAGGTTACCGCTTCCGTTGTTGACAGCCGCGGCAGGGAAATCATTCCTGCCGGTGTCAAGCTCACTGAGGAGTACATCGAGGCTGTGCTGGAAAGCGATGCCAAGGAAGTACGGGTTCGCAACAACAATGTCCGCGGTATTTCCGTTGAGGAGATCGTGGACGGCAACCGTGTTATTGAGCCGTTGCAGGACCGTATTATCGGCCGTGTGCTGGCTGAGGATATTGTTGACCCTGAGACCGGCGAGAAGATTGCTTCTATCAATGATACCGTTGACAAGGAGCTGGCTGAGGCTATCTGCAAGGTTAGAAAGAGCGTATCCATCCGCAGCGTACTGACCTGTAAGTCCCAGTACGGCGTCTGCATCAAGTGCTATGGCCGTGACCTGGCCAACAACACCGAGGT
>JAEDOE010000115.1 GCA_016302095.1 Anaerovibrio sp.
GCCATCAAGGCAGTGGCTACTGACAAGGGCGTTCTCTGCATTGTCAAGAACTATACCGGTGATATCATGAACTTTGAAATGGCGATTGATATGGCCAAGGATGAGGATATTAATGCTGACTATGTGGTTGTGAACGATGATGTTGCCGTAAAGGATTCCCTCTATACCACCGGGCGCCGCGGCGTAGCAGGTACGGTGCTGGTACACAAGATTGCCGGTGCCCTGGCAGAGACCGGTGCCAGCCTGGAGGAAGTAAAGGCGGTAGCCGAAAAGGTTATTGCCAATGTGCGCACCATGGGCATGGCTATTACTGCCTGCACCATGCCGGCAGCTGGCAAGCCTGGCTTTGAGCTGGCTGATGACGAGATGGAAATCGGCATCGGCATCCATGGGGAGCCTGGCACCAGCCGTGAGGCTTTGAAGCCGGCCAATGAGATTGCCGATGAGCTGCTGAGCAGGATTGTGGAAGATATTGACTATACAGGCAAGGAAGTTGCTGTTATAATTAATGGTATGGGTGGCACTCCGCTGATGGAGCTGTACATCGTGAACAATTATGTGTCTGACTTCCTGGCAGAGAAGGGTATCAAGATTTATGACACTATGGTAGGCAACTACATGACTTCTATTGAGATGGCAGGCTTCTCCATTACGCTCCTGCGTCTTGATGATGAGCTGAAGAAGCTGTATGATGCCAAGGCTGATACTCCTGCCTTGAAGAAATGATTTCGAGGGGAGCTGTTTTCTACGATTACGAATGACAAGACTATTGAGATTTTGAAGGCTATTGCAGCACGGATTGAGGAGCAGAAGGATTACCTGACGGAGCTGGACAACGAGATTGCCGATGGCGACCATGGTGTGAACATGGCCAAGGGCTTTAATGCCGTTGTGTCAAAGCTGGATGCCATGGCTGGCAAGGATATCGGTTCCCTGCTGAAGACTACCGGCATGACGCTGGTGTCCACCGTGGGCGGTTCTGCGGGTCCCCTGTATGGTACTGCCTTCATGAAGGCTGGCGCCGTGCTGAAGGACAAGATGGAAATCGGCAGCCAGGAGCTGGTGCTGGCACTGGAGGCTGCTATTGGCGGCATCAAGATGCGGGGCAAGGCTACTACAGGTGAGAAGACCATGCTGGATGCTATCTGTCCTGCCTATGATGCCATGAGGGCTGCCGTTGATGCCGGTGAGGATATGAAGTCAGCTGTTGCCAAGGCTGTGGAGGCAGCCAGGGCAGGTGTTGAATACACCAAGACCATCAAGGCAACCAAGGGCCGGGCAAGCTATATCGGTGATAGGAGCATCGGGCATCAGGATCCTGGCGCTACCTCTGCATTGTATATGCTTGAGGTGCTGCTGGAGCAGATCTAAGCCATAATTGTTCCGGGGATGTGTGATGATTGAAGTGGGGAAGTTTTTCTTCCCTGCTTCATTTGTTGTGTGAGATTGCGTATGTGAGAGGGTAGATAAGGAAAGTTGATGCTTTAGTGCGAAAAAGGAGATGGTACAGATGGTAGGTATCGTAGTTGTATCTCACAGCCAGTGCCTGGCGGAGGGCGCTGTGGAACTGGCGAAGCTGATGGCTGGCAATGCGAGGATTGCTGCCGCCGGCGGCTTGGAGGACGGTACGCCTGGCACCAGCTTTGAAAAGATAATGACGGCGATTGAAAGCGTGTACTCCGAGGATGGGGTTGCAGTGCTGATGGATATGGGGAGTGCTGTAATGACCACGGAGATGGTGATAGAGTCCCTGGGGTATGACAATGTATTCATGCTGGATGGCCCGGTAGTGGAAGGTGCCATCGTGGCGGCCCTGGAGGCATCTCTGGGAACTCCCGCGGAGGAGCTGCAGTCCAAGGTGGATGAAGCAAGGGCTGCAAAAAAATTGGATTTGTGAGCTGTTGGCCGCTTCGGCGAGGGCAAAATAAGAGTCACATTTTTCAGAAAGTGTGATTTTTATTTTGCCTTTTTTTGTCTATGTGATATAATCAAAAAGATATGAAAGGGTGATTTTTTGCGAGGATATGTATATCTGCTCATGGCGTCCTTTTTTTGGGGGACCACTTTTGTAGCCCAGCTGACGGGCATGGAGTGTATTGGCCCTTTTACCTACAACATGAGCAGGTTTGTGATAGGTTTCTTTGTGGTGCTGGCCATCTGGGCCGCCTTCCGGCGGCAGAGGCAGCGTGCCAGGGCTGAGGGAAGCTATATTTCCGGCTGGAGATTCGGCATCGGTGCAGGCTGCATCATGTTTCTGGCATCTGCCTTCCAGCAGTTTGCCCTGCTGTTCACTACGGCAGGCAAGACGGCTTTTATTACCTGCCTGTACATTGTGTTCGTGCCCCTTTTTGCCAGGCTGATTGGCAAGAGGATACGGCTGGAGAACTGGCTGGGAGCCTTTGTGGCGGCGGCGGGGCTGTACTGCCTGTCGGTGCAGGGGGAGCTGGATTTGAACTACGGTGATGTGCTGGCTTTTATCTGCTCGATTTTTTGGGCATTTCATATTTTGTTTATTGACAGGTATGCTGAACGGGCGGATAATATTGAGCTGTCGGCTGCCCAGCTGGCAGTGTGCGCCCTGCTGAATGGCATCGCCTGCTTTTGGCTGGAGCCTTTTGAATGGCAGTATCTGCTGGATGCCGCCATACCGATATTGTATGCGGCAGTGCTGTCCTCCGGCGTGGCGTTTACGCTGCAGATCATGGGGCAGAGGACAGCGGAGCCTGCACCGGCAGCGGTGATTATGAGCCTGGAGTCGGTGTTTGGGGCACTGGCAGGCTGGCTGGTGCTGGGGGAGCGGCTGTACAGCATTGAGCTGGCAGGCTGTGCCCTGATGCTTGCCGGGATGCTGATTACCCAGGCAGGCATTATCCTGCACAGGCGATGACAGGCATTTTAGGCAGTTGAGATATATGGATTGGATTATTGGCTTTTATGGAAATTGATATAGAGGAGGCACGAACATGGCAGAAGTGCAGAATGGAATCAAGGGAGCAGTCATTACGATCAAGATTGTCGGTATTGGCGGCGGCGGCAATAATGTCCTGCGACGCCTGGCAAGGGATGGCTTTGACAGGAATCAGCTCCTGGCTATAAATACAGATGTACGTCAGTTGAAGGCACTGGAGGAGGACGGGATTCCCTGCCTGCTGATAGGTGCCAGCAGCACCCGGGGCAGGGGCACCGGCGGCAATGTGGAGAAGGCGCAGAATGCCGCCATCGGTGATAAGGAGGAGATTGCCAAGGCGATTGCCGGGGCTGACCTGGTGTTCCTGACTGCCGGTATGGGCAAGGGGGTAGGTACCGGGGCGGCACCGGTGGTGGCGAAGATTGCCAAGGACATGGGGATTCTCACCGTGGGCATGGTGACGCTGCCATTTACTCATGAGGGATCCCGGAAGATGGAGACTGCCAAGGCAGGGGTGGACCTTTTGCGCCGCCACATGGATGCCCTGGTAGTGGTGAACAATGACAATATCGAAAAAATGCCTGAGTTCCGCCGGATTACGGTAGGTGAAACCTTCTCCCTGGTGGACGAGGTGCTGAGGCAGTCCATCGGCAGTATTGTGGAGATGATTGAGACAACTGGTGTTGTCAATGTGGATTTTGCGGATGTCAAGACCATCTTTACCCAGGGGAGCACCAGTGAGGCGATTATGGGAACCAGCTTGGGCAGGACAGCCCTTGAGGCGGTGCAGAATGCCATCAGCAGCCCGCTGATTGAGATTTCTGTCCGTGGTGCAAGGGGCATTATCGTCAATATCACGGGCAATTCCTCCCTGCCCCTGGAGGCTGTCCGGGAGGCAAATACCTTCCTGTGCGAGAATACCCATCCTGATGTCAACAATATCTTCGGCCTGGTGGTGGATGAGAAGCTGGGCAATCAGGTGCGTGCCACGATTATTGCCACTGATTTTGATCCAAAGGTGCTGCTGGAGCTGCAGAACCAGATTAAGCCGATTGCCTTTAACGGCAAGGAACAGCCGAAGCCAAGCCTTTATGGTGACAAGCCGCCTGTGACAAGGGGAATCTTGTTTGGCAGGCAGCCGGCTACTCAGGAAGGAGGCTCCGGGCTGGGAAGCGGTGCAGGTACAGGAGCAGTAGCACAGCCTCCTGTTCAGAATGTGAATGATGTGGATGTGCCTGAGTTTATGCACAAGAAGAATCCGGCTCCGCTGCTGTTCGGCAGGCGGGACAGGAATTGAGCCTTTGGGTGAGGGAGTGATTTTATGCTGGATCAGTTTTCCCGTACCCGGATTTTGCTGGGCAATGAGGCCATGGACAGATTGGCAGGTGCCCGCGTGGCAGTTTTTGGCGTAGGCGGTGTAGGCTCATACGCGGCGGAGGCGCTGGTCAGGTGCGGCGTAGGCAGCTTTGTGCTGGTGGACAGCGATGAGGTGAGCCTGACCAATGTGAACCGGCAGATACATGCCACCCTTGATACGGTGGGGCAGCGCAAGACCAGGGTTATGGCGGAGCGTATGCGCAGGATTAATCCCGGGGTGGAGATACAGGAGATTAATGAATTTTACCTGCCTGAGAATCATGATTTGTTTTTCGGGGGCAGGATTGATTATATCGTGGATGCCATTGATACGGTCAAGAGCAAGATAGATTTGATTGTGGAGGCTGACAGGCGGGGGATACCCATTATCAGCAGCATGGGGGCAGGTAACAAGCTGAACCCGGCGCAGCTGGAGGTGTCAGATATTTATAAGACCAGCGTCTGCCCCTTGGCCAGAGCCATACGGCAGAAGCTGAAGAAGCTGGGCGTCAGGAAGCTGAAGGTGGTTTACTCCAAGGAGGAGCCGCTGACGCCCATGGTGATTGAGGGGCATACGGAGGAATCGGCAGGCTCACGGCATACGGTGCCGGGCAGCGTGTCCTTTGTGCCGTCTGTGGCAGGGCTGATTGCAGCCAGCGAGGTTGTCAAGGATTTGCTGAAATATTAAACTAGCGGCATCTTGCTGCACGAAAATATTGATATGGCTAGTGGATATAACGATGAGGCTATATTGCCGCCGGAGCGGCAGTATGGCCTCTTTTTGTATTTGGCAGGTTGCAGGAAAGATGTGTTTGTGCACTCTGTTCAGACTAAAAATGGGCTGAGCGGGACAGCTACCCATAGA
>JAEDOE010000116.1 GCA_016302095.1 Anaerovibrio sp.
TACTATGTATATCAGGAAACGCCATACGAGCTGGACAGTCTTTGCCGCTATCAGGATAACATTTAGGAGACAGGGTGAGGTTAATGAATTATAAGCATTTGGTGGTATTGGGGGCCGCCCTTCTGAGTTTTTCATTTAATGGGGAGGCAGCTGTTGCAGCACCTCATGTGCCTGAGGATATTTTCCGCTGGGTGCAGTCATCTGCCAGGACAAATTATTTTTTTAACAAGCAGCAGATTTGTTATGAGGTTGATGCAGAGGGCAACGTAGATACCAACGTGCTGATTGTGCCGGTACTAAAGACCTTTGATGATGTGATGATTAATGATGTGGTGGCGAAGCGCCGCTGGAATGGCAAGTCTTTGGCTGGTTTTGATGATTTTGTGGGGGTTGCGGAGTACCTTATCATAAATCTGGCAGAAAAGAAGGTAAGCGTGCAGGAGGTTGATTATCTGGATTCCACCTGGACGTCTATTGAGGTTGTCAGGACAGATGCGGAGGTCAGCCTGGAGGAGCTTTCGGAAAAGAGCCTTGATGCAAAATTTTATGAGAGAATTATCGACTACGCTATGCGCAACCAGCTGGTTCTGGCTATGCGCACCAAAGGTAATATGGATGAGGCTGTCAAGGCCAAGCTGGCTGAGCAGCAGGCGGCCTATCGGGCGGAGAATAAGCCGGACAGGCAGGAGGACAATGAGTAGGAAGGGTTTGTCATGTCGACAGAGTTTACTTTCGTAGTAGAGAAAAACTGTCCGATTTGCGGCAAAAGTACCAGAGTTGTAAAGGTCAAGTCACGGTTGGTGGCGACACAGGTGGATAATGATTACTGCTGTCATTACCGGGATTTTGAGCCATATCGTTATCATATCTGGGTTTGCGAGCATTGCGGCTTTGCTGCGGATGAAAAGGTATTCCTGACGGCACTGCCTATGAGCAAGCGTGAGCTGATGGGCAATGCATTGGTAGAAAAAAATGTCCATTTTGATTTTCATGAGGAGCGTGATGTGCCTGATGGCATTGCATCTGTCAAGCTGGCGATTTTTTGTGCCGAGGTGCTGAAGGCACCCCTTGCCAGAATGGCGGGCATTACGCTGAGGCTGGCGTGGATTTACAGATTGTCCGGCAATCGGGACAAGGAAAAGATATATCTGGAAAAAGCACTGAACCTTTATATTCGCTCCCTGGAGACAGAGCGGTATCCCATTGATACCCTGACGGACAGCATGGTAATGTACCTGATTGGTGCCCTGTATGCTGACCTGGGGGTGCGGGACAAGGCTGTGCTTTACCTGAGCCGCCTGGTGGAGGAGAAGAACCGCAGTCCGGTGGCAAATGACAAGCTGTACCGGGATGCACGCCGCTTGTGGCAGGCTGTTCGGGAAGGCACTGCTGATTCTGTGGACGGCACTGAGCCGGAGGCTAAGGCAGAGCAGGCAGCCCGGGAGAAGGCTTCGGCACCTGCCAAAAAGGAGGCACCGGTGAAGAAAAAGAGCGGCTTTAGCCGCTGGTTCAGCTGATTTAGACAGAGAGGGCAGGTGATTTGGTATGGATATGCCGGCAATTATCTCGGAATACTTTCCTGGCATCAGTGCAGAAAGCATTTCGGAGGCTGTAGAGGATTATCAGCCTGCATGGCAGGTTATAAAGCATACGTGGAGCAATGAAACACTAAAGGAAATCATGCAGGGCAAGGTTTCCGTGCCGGATTCGGTGATTAATGAGGCAATCGCGGAAAGCTTGCAGGCAGAAAAAGATGGCAGTGAGGCGGCTGCAGAGCCGCCTGTGACGGAGCTGAAGCTGACCTCCAGGGAAAATGGCAGGCTGGAGATCTTTGCCAATACCAAAAAGATCGGCAGGGTGGAATTCTCCGGCACTATTGAGGAGTTTGTGCACAACAAAGAGGATTCCCATGTGACCTATCGTGTCCGGGAGAGGGCATTGAAGGACCATGGCCTTGCCTCCTGGTTTTTTTCCCGCATATCCATGTCCCTGTCCCAGAAGCTGTTCGGCAAGCTTGATTTGGGCGAGAGCCTGCCTACCAACATCAAGGGCAATTACATAACTGTGGACTGCCGGAAGGCACTGGAGCAGTCCAAGCTGGCGAAGGCTGAGATTAAGGGGTATCCTGTGCTGGATATGCTGGAAATCAAAAATGCCGTGCCTCATGATGGTTATATCATGTTTGAGACAAGGCTGAATATTCCGCAGGAAATTCAGGTGGCAGCCCTGGATCTGCTGCTTCGCCGTCATACGCAGGAAGGGAATTGAGCTCAATGAAAAAAATAACAGCACTTTTGTTATGCCTGGCAGTTTTTTTGGCAGCATTTAGTGGAATGGCTGCTGCCAAGAAAAAAGAGGCACCAAAGGACAAAGGAACTATAGTGTTTATTCCTCACGATAACCGGCCGATTTCGGATGTGGAAACGGCAGATACCATCCGCCAGCTGGGTTACAAGGTTGTAGTGCCGCCGGATGAGCTTTTGGGCAGCAAAAGCAATCTGGGGGATTCTGACAAGCTGTGGCAGTGGCTTGAGGATAATACCACCGTGCCACACAAAAAGGATAAGAAGCCGCCATACAAGCCCCTGCCGGGCATCAAGGCGGTGGTGCTCTCCGGGGATGCCCTGATTTATGGCAGCCTGGTAGGTTCCAGGAAGCACAATTTCAGTCAGGAGGAGCTGCTGGAACGGGTGAAGAAATTCCAGGAGTTCAAGGATTCCCATCCCAAGGTGCCAATGTACGTATTTTCCTCCATCATGAGGACTCCCCGCACCGGCGAGGCTTCCGGCACTGAGGAGCCGGGCTATTATTTCAGCTACGGCACGGATATTTTCCGTTATACTGCCCTGAAGGACAAGGAAGAAGTGGAAGGCCTGACGAAGCGTGAGAAGAAGGAGATGAAATTCCTGACGGAGTTTCTGCCTCAGGAGGCCATTGATGACTGGATGAGCCGCCGCAGCAAAAATCTGGCAGTCAACAAAGCCATGATTGATTTGGCAAAAACAGGGACATTTTCCTATTTCTGCCTGGGGCGTGATGACAATGCGCCATACTCCCAGACTCACAGGGAAAGCCGCTGGCTGAACGAGTATGGCAGGGAGCTGGGCAAGACCCGCTTTAACAATATGGCAGGCATTGATGAATTCGGCATGCTGCTTTTGACCCGGGCTGTGAACGACTTGGAGTCAGTGATGCCTTTTGTCTATGTGCGCTACAATATGGGCGAGGGGGAAAGGGTGGTGCCGTCCTATTCTGACGAGGCCATCGACAAGACCATCCGCTCCCATGTGATAATGGCTGGCGGCGTGTATGTGACTACACCGTCCAGGGCTGACCTGGTGCTGCTGGTAAACACTAACCCCAATGGGGAGACCTATGAGGCAAACGATGCCAGCAATACAGAAAAGAGCAGGTTCTCCACCAGGTATTTCATAAATATGCTGGAGGAGGAGCTGGCGGAGGGACGCCCGGTAGGTATTGCGGATATCGCCTATGCCAACGGCTCTGATAATGCGCTGATGGCAGCCCTGCGGGACAAGGATTTGCTGTTCAGGCTGCAGGCCTATTCCGGCTGGAATACCCCGACCAATAGCACTGGCTTCGTGCTGGGGCAGGGGATGCTGATGCCGCGGATGAGTGATGAGAGCCGCAAGCGGCTGCTCTATACCCGCTATCTGGATGACTGGGGCTATCAGGCAAATGTGCGCCAGAACCTGTCTGCCACCCTGGGGTATTTCAAGGGACGGGGGGACGGCGGCAACCTCAATGAGAAGCGTGCCCGGACAGAGGCATCGGCAACCCTGCGGATGCAGACCTTTGCCAGGTGGAATCTGCCGAATTTTGTGGATGTGAAGCAGATCAAGGTAACCATGCCTTGGAACAGGCTGTTTGAGTGCTATCCACAGTTCTAAATCACCATTAATTTTATATTGGCAATAAAAAATGTGAGGCTGCAGGGAGCAGGCTCACATTTTTTGGTTATTTAGCTGTTAGGAAATGTCTTTAAGCATTTGCCTTGCGGAATTTCTCCATGAAGTCAGCCAGCTTCTCGCAGCCCTCATAAGGCATGGCGTTGTAGATGGAGGCGCGCATGCCGCCTACGGAACGGTGTCCTTTTACGCCGCCCAGCTGGTTCTCAAGAGCCTCGGCAACGAACTTCTTCTCCAGCTCTTCGCTAGGCAGGCGGAAGGTTACATTCATGAAGGAGCGGCTGTCCTTGTCAGCATGGCCTGCGTAGAAGCCGTTGCTGCTGTCGATGGCATCATAGACCAGGGCAGCCTTCTTCTTGTTGCGCTCTGCCATGGCATCCAGGCCTCCCTGTGCCTTGATCCACTTGGCAACCTTGCCCACCATGTAGATGCCGAAGGCTGGCGGGGTGTTGTAGAGGGAGTTCTTGCTGTAGTAGGTATCATAGCGCAGCATGGTCGGCAGGTCAGCAGGGCTCTTTTCCAGCATGGAACGCCTTGCTACTACCAGTGCCACACCGGCAGGGCCCAGGTTCTTCTGCACGCCGGCATAAATCAGGCTGAACTTGGAGAAATCCAGAGGGCGGGACAGAATATCGGAGGACATATCAGCAATCAGAGGTACGTCGCCGGTTTCCGGGATGTAGTGGTACTCGGTGCCGAAGATGGTGTTGTTGTAGCAGACATGGAGATAGGCAGCATCATCGCTGAGCTTGATTTCCTCCTGAGTCGGGATGTGCTTGAAGTTGACATCCTTGCTGGAAGCGGCTACATAGCCGCGGCCCAGGATTTCAGCCTCCTTGTATGCCTTGCTGGCGAAGCTGCCGGACAGAACGTAGTTGCCGCGCTTCTCAGCGGAAGCAAAGTTCAGGGCAACCATATCAAACTGCATGCTGGCACCGCCCTGCACGAACAGTACCTCGTAGTCATCTCCCAGCCCCATCAGCTCAAGGATATCAGCCTTTGCCTGGTTGTGCACCGCATCGTATGCCTTGGCGCGGTGGCTGATTTCCAGGATGGACATGCCGGTGTCCTGGAAATTCAGAAACTCTGCCTGTGCCTCTTTTAATACCTCCAATGGCAGCATGGAAGGGCCCGGGTTAAAGTTATAAATACGATTTGCTTCCAAAGTGAAAACCTCCTAA
>JAEDOE010000117.1 GCA_016302095.1 Anaerovibrio sp.
CGGTTATACTATCACATGTGGTCGTTAAAGACTAATGTTTGTATACAGTAGACATTATAACAAAATGTACATAGATGTATACAAAAGGCATTATAATTGTTATAGGGGGAATTTGTATGGATTTTGCAGCTATTATGAAGCAGGTGAATGACTTTGTCTGGGGCCCGGTAATGCTGTGCTTCCTGGTGGGCACCGGCATTTTTCTGACGGTGCGCCTGAAGTTCAAGCCGTGGCTGAACCTGCCTTATGCAGTAAAGATGATTCTGACCAAGAAGGACAATACCGAGGGCGATGTTACGCCTTTCCAGTCCCTGATGATTGCCCTGTCTGCCACCGTGGGCACAGGCAATATCGTGGGCGTTGCTACAGCTATGGTGCTGGGCGGCCCGGGTGCCCTGGTGTGGATGTGGATTTCCGCAGCTTTCGGCCTTTCCACCAAGTACGGCGAGTCCGTGCTGGCGGTGAAGTACCGTGAGACCAATGAGCGGGGCGAGATGGCAGGCGGCCCGATGTATGCCATGAAGAACGGCATCGGCGGCGTAGTCGGGCGGGTGCTGGCTTTCCTCTTTGCAGTGTTTGCAGTCTGCGCTTCCTTCGGTATCGGCAACATGACTCAGGCAAATTCCATTGCCGCTGCCTTTAACAGCAGCTTCGGGGTTGACCCGGCGCTGATCGGCTCTATTCTGGTTATTCTTTCCATGGTTATCCTCTTTAAGGGCGTGCGCAGCATCGGTGCTGTTTCCAGTGTCGTTGTTCCTGCCATGGCTGCCTTTTATGTAGTGATGGCTGTGATTGTTATCGTGGTGAATGCAGGCAATCTGCCGGCAGGCATTGGCGAGATTTTCCGTATGGCATTTGCCCCTGAGGCTGTGGCAGGCGGCGTGGGCGGTTCCATTATCGCTTCCATGCTGACCGCTATGCGCTGGGGTGTTGCCCGTGGCGTATTCTCCAACGAGGCAGGTCTTGGTTCGGCTCCGATTGCGGCTGCTGCTGCCAAGACTGACCACGCTTCCCGTCAGGGCTATGTAAACATGACCGGCACCTTCTTTGATACCATGATTATCTGCGTGCTGACAGGTCTTGTTATTGCTTCCTCCGGCATGCTGGGTACTATTGATCCGGCTACCGGCAAGGCTGTTTCCGGCGCTCAGATGACTATTCTGGCATTTTCCTCCGTCTTTGGGGAGCATGCCCGGGTAATCGTTTCCACTTCCCTGGCACTGTTCGCCTTTTCCACCATCCTGGGCTGGGAGTATTACGGCGAGAAGGCACTGGAGTATCTGGTGAGCAACCATGATATCCTGGTGGCATACCGGGTTATTTTCTCCTTCATTACCTATATTGGTGCAACCCAGACCCTGGATTTGGTATGGGATTTCTCCGATACTGCCAACGGCCTGATGGCAATTCCGAACCTTATCTGCCTGCTGTGGCTCAGCAAGGATATTGCCAAGGAGTGCTTCGACTATGAGGACAGGGTTGTTGTCCGGGAGAAGCAGGGGGAAAAGGTTGATTTGTCCGCAGAGGCATAAATAATCTTACAAATAATTGCAGAATGAAGAAACAATCCCGTCTAAACGTAGTCGGGATTGTTTTTTTATGATATACTAAGATGGTTAGTAGCTTTCTTTAAGTGTGGAGTGGTGATTTTGGGAATCTGGAATCAATTAATGTATATAGTGATGATGTTGTTTGCCCTGACATCCAATGTTTCCATCGCGGCTACCAGTGTCTGTATCGTGCTGGGGGCATTGGTGATGATTGCCCAGAAGGTCTGTATCGGCAGCCTGCCGGATATGGACAAGGGACTGGTGAAGATTGTGGCTGTCTACTGCGTTTTGCAGGTGGTGGCTGCCCTGATGGCACCGAATCCGGCGGACAGCCTGGGGGAGGTGTGGGGAACCATCTACCGGCTCAGCCCGCTGTTCATGGGTATCGGCTATTTGCAGACCCGCAGGCGGATGGCATGGATTTTGGTGGCATTTGCGGTGTCGGTGCTGGTGTGTGATGCCATGGGAGCTTATCAGCTGGTGGTCTGGGATGACTATGCCCCGGTGGGGGCAAGCAATGCCGCTTCCTTTTATGCAACTCACCTTTTGATGGCGATACCGATATTTTATCTCATGTGCCATCAGGATGAGGGGGTATTTGCCAAGAAAGCAATACCTGCCTTTATGCTGGTGGTCTCCATTGCCATGTATGCCATTGTGTCCTGGAGCGATTGGAACGGGCAGTTCAGCTGGGCGTCGGTGCTGAGCCAGAGCAGCTTCGTAAAGATTTTTGCGGAGGGTGGCATGGTGGGGCTGGCTTCCTTTGTGATGCTGCAGGGGTATATCCTGTACCGCCTGGTGAAGTTGTACCAGGCGGAGAAATCCATCAGCCGTTCCGTGAATACGGCATCCTATGGCATGATTGGCATTCTGGTGCTGGCAGGCATTCATCTGGAGGGCATGACCGAGAGCAGCATGCTGCAGATTTCCGTCATGCGTGAATATTGGCTGCTGATAGGGCTGCTGCTGGCAGCCGGCAAGATGAGATTGTTGGAAGCGGGGAAGATGGAATAATGGATATACCTGGATTTGCGGGATTTTTTGGCGGCTGGCAGCAGGATTTGCGGCTGGCGATAGTGCCGCCTGTTTTGTGTGCGGTGTTTCGGTTTTTGTTCATCTGGCTGGATGGACCGAAGAAGCTTTCGGCATGGAAGGGGAGCCAGCTGAGAACCTGCTTTAGCTACGGCTTCTGGTGGGGAATGGATATTAATTCCCGCTTTTACCTGCTGACTCTGGCGGCTGTTACCCTGCCGGGCAGCTTTATATGGGCTTATTATGGCATCAGCGACACAGTGCGGCTGGTGCTTTTTGTGCTGTATGGCATAATCCTCTATGCAGCCTTTATGGGCAAGATGATTTTTTATTATCATTTTCACGATGTATACAACCGCAACATGTGGCTGGGCAAGAATGCGGATAAGAAAAACCTGCTGGACATTTTTTTCAATCAGAACCACGGAGCGTGGATTTTGCTGGGAGCGGTTCCCTATGCCTGCCTGCTGGGGGGGCTGGGCAGCTGGCTGCAGTCACTGCCTTTATTTGAGCTGCCCCGGTTCGATTCTGCCTGGGCGCAGTATGGCATAAATATGGTTATCTTCCTCTTTTCCATCGCTATCTATTACTGGTTTAACTTTGGCGGCACCTTCCGCCATCGCTTCAAGCCGGAGTGGGATGAGGTGCCTGCCGAGGTGAAGAATGATGTGTTTTTGGGCAAGGCAACCATGGATGACCTGGTGGCACTGAAGATTGTCTGGAAGCATCCGGTGCCGGAGTTCATGTCCAAGGAGGATGGTGCGGCTGCGGAGGATATCCGCTGCGTCCTGCCGGATTTTACCGGCAGCAGCCAGGATAATCCCCTGATGTATTGCAGGCGCACTGCCAAGGGTGCCAAAATCAGGCGGCCGGGGCATATCTTCTTTATCCTGGAGGAAAGCCACTGCCAGGGGTTATATGATGCGCCATATGACATGCTGAATGTAGTCAGCCATACCAAGGCACTGAGGCAGGAGCCGGGAGCTTTTGCCATCAGCAATTTCCAGCCGGGGGGCATGATTTCCCAGACGGCGCTGGGGAGCATCCTGCTGGGGATTTATGACTGCGATGTGGAGCTGAATGAGAATAAGATTATCTGGGATGCGGATTTGAGCAAGTTGCCTACCACCATGGCGGGGCAGCTGCGGAAGCTGGGCTACCGCACCCATTTCTGGTACGGCGGCAGCCTGAACTGGGGCAGCCTGGTGCATTTTGCCCCTAGTGCCGGTTTTGACAGGTGCTATGGCGGTCCTGATTTCTGTCCGCCTGATTCACCTCAGACCTGGCTGGGGGTATATGACCATATTTATCTGGATGCAGTGGCGGAAAAAATTCAGGCAGAGGCAGATGGCAGCCCGGAGTTTCACTTTATTTACACTACATCCAACCATGGCCCGTATAACATCCCTTATGAGAGCTATGGCGTCCATGAGCAGGATGCGGTAACGCTGCCTCTGGGGGATTTGAAGCCGGGGGATATGGACATGCGCCGCTTTACCGGCATTCTGTATGCGGACAAGGCCATCGGTGATTTTGTGGCAAGGATGCGAAAACTTTACCCTGACAGCCTGTTTGTGCTGACAGGGGACCATGCCTCGGCTGTGGCGCCCCTTGACAAGGGGATAATTCCCCGGAAGGACAGGCTGCTCAGGGAGCATATTCTGACGTCCTTTTCCATGCATCACCCGGATTTAAAGCCGGAGTTCTTTGCAGGCAATACCATGGGAGAGCATCAGAATATCCTGCCGACGCTTATGGAGCTGATTGCCCCGGAGGGCTTTGAGTATTATAGCCTCAAGCCGCCCCTGACGGAAAAAATCAGCCATGTGGTGACTCCTTATAGCTGGATGGACGGCAGCCATATTGGCTTTTACAAGGACGATGTGTGGCAGCAGCTGGCTGCCTCGGCGG
Source organism: Anaerovibrio sp. (assembly GCA_016302095.1). Classification (GTDB taxonomy): domain Bacteria; phylum Bacillota; class Negativicutes; order Selenomonadales; family Selenomonadaceae; genus Anaerovibrio. Next base: position 4,494 of record JAEDOE010000117.1, read on the forward strand.
AGGATGTGCCTATGGAGCACGGCAATATGCAGTACAAGGATGAATGGGCGGCCTGGCAGGGGATTACCGGCTGGCTGCTGCGGCACCCGGAGGTGATCAGCTGATGGCATTGGATGGCAAGGAGTGCAGGCTGCTGCGGTTTTTGACTGCCTGTGGTACAGGCTACAGGATATTGGTGGCGGAGTGCTGTGACTATCTGCCCCATCTCAGGCAGATGTTTCCGGCAGCGGAGCTGTGGTGTGCCGTGGCTGACAGGGAAAAGGCAGCTGCTTTAGCTGATGATGAAAATGTGCCCGTCGAGGCTGGCGGACAGGGGTTGAATGTCCATTGGGTATTTACGGATTATCTTTCCGAGCAGCTGCCCCTGGAAAAAGAATTTTTTGATTATATCCTGGCGGAGGATGGGCTTTCCCAGGCAGGTAATCCCCAGGATATTGCTTCGGGACTGGGGCTCTATCTGAAGCCTACGGGCTATCTGCTGCTGAGCTTTGCCAATATCCGCTACTGGCGCGTGCTGGAAAACCTCATGGAGGGGCATTTTTACCATGTGTGCACCCGTGCCTTTGCCCGGGATGAGTTTACCAAGCTGATGGCGGCAT
>JAEDOE010000002.1 GCA_016302095.1 Anaerovibrio sp.
ACTGTTATATAGTATCAGTTTGGAGGTTTGCAATATCATGAGGCTTTTGAGTATTAACACCCACAGCATTATTGAGAAAAATTACGATGAAAAGACAAAAAACTTCCTTGAGCATATTGCAAAGCTCCAGCCTGATATTATTGCTATGCAGGAAGTCAATCAGACTGCTGATTTTCCTGAGGCTGTGCCTGTGCTGCAAAATGGCAGATGCAGGAACGGCAAGGAGCCTCGGCATCTGAAATCTGACAACCATGTAGCCCTTGTGGCAGCTGAGCTGCGCAAGCTGGGCCTGAGCTATAACTGGACCTGGCTGCCGATGAAGCTTGGTTATAGCAAGTATGATGAAGGGCTGGCTATCCTCAGCAAAAAGCCGATTGCCGAGACTAATGTGGTGCTTTTGAGTCAGGATGCAGATTATGGCAATTGGCGTACCCGCTACGCACTGGGGGTGCGGCCTGCAGGTATGGAGGATTGGTTCTATACAGTGCATCTTGGCTGGTGGACTGATGAGGTGGAGCCTTTCGAGGGGCAGTGGCAGAAGCTGCAGCATGAGGTGATGTCAAGACAGCATGAAGGCAGGATATTCCTCATGGGTGACTTCAACAGCCCGGCGGAGGTTCGCGGCGAGGGGTATGACCTGATTGCCGGCAGCGGCTGGCATGATACATACCTGCTGGCTAAAGATAAGGACTCTGGCGTTACCGTCCAGGGTGTTATAGATGGATGGAGAGATAAGCTGTCCGAGGCGGACATGCTGAATGGAATGCGCATTGATCACATCTGGTGCAATGAGCAGGCAGACGTAGAAAAGAGCAGAGTCTGCTTCAACGGAAATAACGAGCCTGTGATTTCGGATCACTATGGCGTGGTAATTGATTTGGAGGACTGAAAACGATGAAACGTAGTGCAGGAATTTTAATGCCTGTCAGCAGCTTGCCATCCAAGTACGGCATCGGCTGTTTTGATGAAACCGCTTACAGATTTATTGATTGGCTGAAGGAAGCCGGCCAGACCTATTGGCAGATTTTGCCGCTGGTGCCTACCAGCTATGGCGATTCACCGTACCAGTCCTTTTCTACCTTTGCAGGCAATCCGTACTTCATCAGCCTGGACTGGCTCACCGGTGAGGGGCTGCTGACCGCAGAGGAAACTGCTGCTGTGGATTTCGGTAGCAAGGATGATGATATTGATTATGCCAAGCTGTATGAGGGACGCTATCCGCTGCTCCGCAAGGCTTATGAGCGCAGCCATATCAATGATAACGGTGATTTCCATCGCTTTGTCAACGAGAATGCCTGGTGGCTGGAAGACTATGCCCTGTTCATGGCATTGAAGGATTTCTTCGGCGGCAAGTGCTGGAACGAGTGGCCTGAGGATATCAAGCTCCGTTACGGCTACGCCATTGAGCATTACAGAAACAAGCTTTACTTTGATATTGAGTTCCAGAAGTTCCTGCAGTACAAGTTTGACTGCCAGTGGAAGGACCTGAAGTATTATGCCAACTGCCAGGGCATCCAGATTGTGGGAGATATTCCAATCTATGTTGCCATGGACAGTGCCGATGTATGGTCACATCCTGAGCTGTTCCAGCTGGATGACAAGAGCAATCCGATTGCTGTGGCAGGCTGTCCGCCGGATGGCTTCTCCGCTACCGGCCAGCTGTGGGGCAACCCGCTTTATCGCTGGGATTATCACAGGGAAACCGGCTTTGACTGGTGGATGAGCCGCGTATGGTATGCCTTCAACATGTATGATGTTCTGCGTATCGACCACTTCCGTGGTTTTGATGAATATTACAGCATTCCGTTTGGTGCCAAGGATGCAACCAACGGACATTGGGAAAAGGGCCCGGGCATGGATTTGTTCAACACAATGAAGTGGCGTCTGGGTGACAGAAGGGTAATCGCCGAGGATTTGGGCTTTATGACCGATACCGTGCGTCAGCTGGTAAAGGACAGCGGCTTCCCAGGCATGAAGGTGCTGGAGTTTGCTTTTGACTCCCGCGACACCGGTGCAGCAAGTGATTATCTGCCGCATAACTACATTGAGAACTGCGTAGTCTACACCGGTACTCACGACAACGAAACCCTCCAGGGCTGGTTCAAGAGTATCAACAAGCAGGAAATGCAGATGGTGAGGGACTACCTGTGTGATGCTAAGACTCCTATTAAGGATTTACATAAACCGATGATTGCGGCTGCAATGCGCAGCAATGCAGCTACCTGCATCATTCCGATGCAGGACTACCTGGGATTGGATAATTCCGCCAGAACCAACCAGCCTTCTACTGTAGGCCAGAATTGGAGATGGCGCGTGTCCGGCAAGGCTCTCACCAGCAAGCTGGCACAGGAAATCCGCCACACTGCCGAGACCTTCGGCAGGCTGTAATCCCACTTAAATTTGCCCCTTTATTTTCAATATATATGACACCTTGCAGGTGCCTGCTTACATTAACACCCCGTATCCGGGTGCCTGCAAAAAAGAAAAGCCGAAAAGCCGTCTCCGTGTGTGTGAACGGGGGCGGCGGGGGGGCTTTTTACGACCAAGTTTGGCGCACTCAGGCATTTTCTGCCTGTGAATGTCCGGAAAAGCGTGTGTCTCTGGCTATGCTTGATGGGAACAAGGAAGCATTAGGCGACGATGTGGACGAGTTCTTTTCCGGTCAGTATAGATGAAGCCCTTGCTTTGCGTGGCAGGGGAAGAAAACGTATCTGTTTTTAGGAGGAGAATTTGATGAACAAGAAGATTTTGAGCGCAGCCGTTGCCATGGCTTTGGCAGCAGGCATCAGCGGCACTGCTATGGCAGCAGAAGGCAGCCTGGCAGACGTACCAAAGGATCACTGGTCCTATCAGGCTGTAGACCAGCTGGTAAAGGACGGTATCATCGAGGGTATGCCTGATGGTACTTATGCCGGTGACCGCGCCATCAGCCGTTACGAGATGGCTGTTATCGTAGCCCGTGCTACCGATAAGATGGAAGCTGCTAACATTGCAGACCGCGCTCTCATTGAGAAGATGCAGGCAGAGTACGGCTCCGAGCTGAAGACACTGCAGGCAGATGTAAACGACCTGAAGGAGCAGGTTGGTAAGGTAAACTTCCATGGTATGTTCCGCGCTCAGTATGATTATGATAAAAATACTACTGCTGATACTATTGACAAGGGAACCAACCGTTATTACCTCGACTTGCGCGGTGACTACAAGGTAAACGACAACTGGACAGTTAAGTTCCAGAGCGAGACCAACCGTCATTATGCAGATGGTCATGACAGAAGTGAGTCAGCTATTGGTAACGGTGGCGATAAGACTTGGTCTGGTCACGATGGTAACATTCAGCGTATTTGGGCTGATGGTTACTTCCCTAACAGCGGTGCATGGGTAAGCGTAGGTCGTACTTGGAGAGGCTTGGGCTTCCAGAATGTACTCTTTGGTACTGAGTCTGATGGTGTACAGTTTGGTGTGCCAATCAAGGGTACTGGCCTTACTGCAAGCGGTTTCTGGATGGCTTCTACCGGTTCCGGTAATAAGGAGTCTCTCTATGGTGTAGGTACCTGGGGTTCTATCGGTCATTGCGTTGATATTAACATGGCGGTTGCTAAGAGCAGCCTCTCCAAGGGTGAAATCAATGGTACCCGGACTGCATATAGGACAACTACTATTGGTGATAAGAAGGTTATTGAGCAGTATGAGGCACCTGGTGCGCCAAATGCCCGTAGCAATGGTTATGTAATCAGTGCTGGTGTTGATTTAGCAAAGAATGTTCGTTTTATTGGTGACTATGTAAAAACTAATGCAGATTTCCAGAATAGCAGTACAGCACTTCGCTTGAACTATAAGGGCACTAATTTGCAGGATCCTGGTTCCTTTGGCGTATATGCACGTTACATTAAGTACGGTGCGAATGGTTGGTTAGCTGGTGATGATGAGTGGGGTTCCACTTGGAATGGTACTAAGGGCTGGATTGTAGGCTTTAAGTATGTTCCAGCTAAGAATGTTGAGTGGGAGACTCTGTACTCTGATCAGACTCGTGGATATGATCAGAATTGGGAATATGACCGTAAGTTGGTTCGTACCCAGGTTGACTTCCACTTCTAATCTAATTAAGAAGTCCATAGTATCTATTTATACAGGGAACTGTTCGATGCCCCTCAGGGCAAGGGGCAGTTCCCCTTTTTACTTTTTTGCAGATATGGGGTACTAGTTTTAGTAATTTGTAGCTACTGTTCAGACAAAGGGGCAAAGGACATGATATGTGCCCAGCGAAAACCTTTGTTGTACCTCGGTGCTTAGCGATTTGCAAGCCGCAGGCGAAGCAAGAGCTTAGCATCCGTTAGGTACAACTAGGAGCGAGAGCGTGTTTTTGATGGGCACTATCATGGCATTGCCTAAAGGTCTGAACAGAGAGCACTGTGTATGCACTAAACACGAACATTAACGAGTTTTTACGAACAAGAAGAAAGAAGGAGTATCAAACATGAACCGCAAGCAGATTTTAAAGCGCTCAGTGGGGATGGCGCTTTCATTAACCTTATTGGCTGCACCATCAGCCCTGGTAACCGCACCAACAGCCTTCGACAGCCTCTCACTGCTGAGGATAGCACACACAGAGGCCGCAAGCACCGTAGGTGCTGGTGATGTAGTATTAGTCGGCAGCCTTCAGGATGAGCTGGGTGCCGCTTCTGAATGGAACCCTGCCGATGGGGCAACCTTATTCCAGCCGGCTGGCAACGGCAAATACGTTTTCACAGGCAAGCTTGCCGCAGGCAACTACGACTTCAAGATTGCCATCGGCGGCAGCTGGGACGAAAACTACGGCAAGGACGGCGTCAAGGATGGCCCAAACATTGCCCTGAGGCTTCTCCATGACCACGAAGTAACCTTCACCTACGATGCCGCAACCCACATCGTAACATATGACTACGAGGACATGGCAGAAGAACAGGCATCATTGGCCTCCGCTGGTCGCAGCTTCGTAGTAACAGGCACTGTCCAGACCCGTGCCGGTGGAGCCAAGGACTGGGACCCTGCCGACAAAACCACTGAGATGAAGGATATCGGCAACGGCTTCTACGCCTACACCATGGACTTGCCAGCAGGCCCTTACTTCTACAAGATTTCCGTCAACGGCAGCTGGGCAGAGAATTACGGCCTCAACGGCAACTTCGACGGTGCCAACGTACAGCTCACCCTTGACAAGCCGGAAAAAGTTACCTTCTATTATAACGACATTACCCACAAGATTCAGGACAGCCACAGCTACAAAATGCTGAAGGACGCAGAGCTCCCTACCCTGGGCGGCGATTTTGCAGCCCTGGAGGGTGACAAGGTAATGCGCGACCTCCTGATGGACAAGTTCTATCAGACCACCCTGGATGTAAAGGCAGGCACTTACACTGCCGAAATCAAGCAGAAGGGGCAGAAGGCAGTAAAGCAGCAGGTAACAGTCCGCCAGGACGGCAAGGTAAGCTTCTACTACGACTTTGCTGGCAAGAAAATCATTGTTGACGATGGCAGCATCCATCCTGACAAGGTAGTACATGACACCTGGGATACCGCATACCGCGCTCCGTTCCAGCCAGCCAAGGTAGGGGAGGCTGTCAAGCTCTCCATCCGCACCCAGCAGGGTGATGTGCAGAACGCCAAGCTGGTACTGACCAAGGCGGAGATTACTGCCAACGGCGGTGACGAGTACAACCCTGATTATGCTGCTGGCAAGACCGTAACTTACGACATGCAGAAGACTGGCACGAAGGATGGCAGCGATATCTGGTCTGTAACCATTACCCCTGAAGAAAACGGCATGTACGGCTATACCTTCCTGCTGAATGATATGCTTCAGTACGGTGATGACGCCCGTCCTGGCAACATCGGCACTACAGCACTGCGTGGAGCCAAGCCGTTCCAGCTGACAGTGTATACTGCTGACTACCATACCCCGGACTGGGCCAAGGAAGCCATTACCTGCCAGATTTTCCCTGACCGCTTCTTTAACGGTGACAAGTCCAACGACAATGCCCGTACCACTGCCCGTGGCAGCCAGCCAATCCAGCACAGGGATTGGAACGATATTCCGGCAAACCATAGCAAGACTCCTGACAAGGATGGAGATACCCAGGATTGCAACGACTTCTTCGGGGGCGACCTGGCAGGTATCACCCAGAAGCTGGATTATCTGAAGGATTTGGGCATTACCGCCATCTATGTGAACCCGATGATGAGCGCCTGCTCCAACCATCGCTACGATACAGTAGATTATGGCACTATTGACCCTCTGCTGGGCAACATGGAGGACTTCCAGCAGCTGGTGGCTGAGATGGACAAGCGTGGCATGCACCTGATTATGGATGGCGTGTTCAACCATGTAGGCGATGATTCCATTTACTTTGACCGCTATGGCAAGTATCAGTGGGTAGGCGCCTATGAGTTCTGGTCCCGTGTCTATGACCTGATGAACACCAAGGGCATGAAGGAAGCCGCTGCCAAGGAAGAAGCAAGAAAGCAGCTTATTGCCGAGGGACAGGTATTCAGCCCTTATCAGTGGGAGAACTGGTTTGAAATCAAGAATCAGAAGGCTGTAGACGAGATGGGCGAGAAGTACGCTTACCATGACTGGCAGGGCTACTCCAGCCTGGTACCGTTCAGTGACAAGGATTTGCTGAATGATAAGTCAAGCCTGGGTGAGTATCTCCTCTATGGGGACAATGCCGTAATCACCAAGTGGTTCAAGGATGGCTTGTCCAGCTGGCGCCTTGATGTGGCCAAGGAGATTCCGGCTGAGTTCTGGCGCAATGTCCGCAAGACTGTAAAGCAGATCAAGACCACCAAGGGCGAGGAGCCGCTGCTGCTGGGTGAAATCTGGCAGGATGGTACCCAGTTCCTGACCGGTGACCAGTTTGACTCCGTTATGAACTACAAGCTGTCCTTTGCCGTAGGCGATTTGTTCCTGAACAGGGGCGATGCCAAGGCGGCAGATGACGAGCTGAAAATTCTCCAGCAGAATTATCCGCGGGAGGCACTCTATGACCTGATGAACATCGTGGATTCCCATGATACTGTCCGTGCCATCTACAAGTTCGGCGGCGGTCAGGAGTCTGTAGCGCAGGCTACCTTGAAGGACTTTGACTATGAGCTGGGCAAGGCAAGGCTGAAGCTGTCCGCAGCATTCATTCTGGGCTATCCTGGCATGCCGACCTTCTTCTATGGTGATGAGGCAGGTGTGTACGGCAGTGCCGACCCTGATTGCCGCCGCACCTATCCGTGGGGCAATGAGGATAAGGAGCTGATTGCTTACTACAAGCAGGTAATGGGTGTGCGCAATGCCCACAAGCAGCTCTTTGCTCATGGCGATGTAAACACCCTGAAGGCAGAAGGCGATATCTTTGCCTATGCCCGTACCAATGGCAGCGAGGCAGCAGTTGTAGCACTGAACCGTGGCAAGGCACAGCAGGTGGTTATTCCTGCCGGTCAGTTTGCTGATGGCACTGTTTTCGCAGATGCCCTTGACAGCAGCTTCCAGGCAGCCGTTTCCGGCGGCCAGCTGGTGGTAGACCTGGGTGAAAATCAGGCCCGCATGATGATTAAGAAATAAGCTTTGGTTTCTTGAGTTAATTACATTATAAGTGATAAAGAAAACTCCCCCATGCAGCTTAAACAAGCTGCATGGGGGAGTTTTTGGCAAGTCAATTTACCGCTGCACATCTGCTATGCGGATGCGCGGACGGCGTGGTATCAGCTTCTGCTCATAAGCCAGGTCGTAGAATACCTTGAGGTTGTCCAGGTATTCCTCAGTCAGGTTCCATTTGATGACATTGAGATATTCTGATACCTGCCGCTCAGTGAACGGCTTTTTGTCAATGATGGAGGCGATAGCCTCTTTTTTATTTTTCCAGCCCTCTTGCAGGGAGCGGTAGAGGCGGTCATAGATGAACTGCACGCCCTCAGGATTTGCCTGGGCAAAGCTCTTGTGCACCGTCCATACCGCATAGACCATGCAGCGGTCGGTGAGCTTTTTCCACTCCCGCCCCAAGTCGTAGTAATAGTATTTGTCCTTCTGCTGGTGATGGTACACATAGAGGGCATCATCGCCTATGAGCAGGGAGGCCGTGGCATCGTTTGGCACTGGATGGACAGGGGTGAGGTTCCTGGTATAATAGCGGGGTGAAGCATCGTATGCCTTTGCCATGATGATCTTCAGCAGGCAGTGAGCCGTGGCGGACTGGGCGGTAAGGATGATTTTATCCTCGTTGATTTCTTCGATTGGCTTTTTTGACACCAAAAGAATGCTCCGCACCTCGCCATCTGCCCTGACGCACAGGTCAGGCAGTACCAGCAAATCCTCATAATTCCGAGCATATACAATAGAGGAGACCTCGCTGGCATCGACGCGGCCTGTGAGCAGGTCATTGTTCATTACAGCCGGAACACCGTTCCTCAGCTCCAGCCCTTCCTTCAGGTTAAGATTGTTAAGACCGTAGGTCAGGGGCAGTACATTGAGAAAATGTATATGCCCCAAACGTGGTTTATTCATGAAATCCCTCCGATTGGCAGAAAATACTCTGCAATATTTCACATGTTTAATATTATACACTTTTTTTATCTGTTTGTTTAGGAAAATATCATTGTATACATGGATATTTTTTTGCAAAGAAAAATCCCTGCCGGCTATCAGCAGGGATTTGGTGGTTACTTGCGGGTAAGGATTTTGATTACCTTGTTGCCGGTGTTGCGGATTTTGCGGATAGGTGCAGTCCTGGTCTTGTACTTTGGCTTCATGTCAGTGACAGAGCCGAAGTCACCGCGCTTTAACAGGGTAGTCTTTGTCTTTTCCGGATTGAACAGTTTGCGGAAGGTGTTAAAGAGCAGCTCCGGGGTAGCATTCTGCTGGCACAGGAAGGTGTCGGCAGAAATGTAGCGCAGCTCCGGGAAGGCATGCACGGTCATGTGGCCTTCGTTAAAGAGAATCATGATGGCAGCGTGTCCGTCCGGCAGCAGCTGATGCATGCCGGAAACAACCTCCAGCTTGCTTTCTGCAAGGAGGGTTTTCAGTTTATCCACAAGCTGCTCCATGTCAGTGAAGCAGGACTCTTTGCATTTGTACATATCAATGGTGAGATGACGGGCTAGGATTTTCAATTGATACACCCCTTATTATTTATATTCATTACTATTATACGATATTGGCTAAATGAAGTAAAGAGCAGGGGATTATTCTCTAAAAGATTGGGAAATTCTGTTCAAATATTTTGCCAGCTATGGATTTTTCGGCTTGTCAGCGGTTATAATATACATATATGCAGCTATCATAGGCATATGTATGGAAGAAAACGCTTCGTGCGGTGATAGAGAAATAGAGCAATAAAGCAATAGAGCAATAGAAAGCGATAGTCAGGAGCAGGAAATGCATGATAAATGAGATAATTGCGGAAAAGCTTGCCATGCTGCCCAACAGTCCCGGCGTGTATATCATGAAGGATGCAGAGGGTACGATTATTTATGTAGGCAAGGCAGTGGTGCTGAAAAACCGTGTCAGACAGTATTTTCAGAACAACAGGAGCCATTCTGCCAAGGTAAAGGCAATGGTGGCGCGGATTGCGGATTTTGATATTATTATGGTGGGGACAGAGGTGGAGGCACTGATTCTTGAGTGCAAGCTCATCAAAAAATATCGTCCCAAGTACAATATCAGCCTGAAGGATGATAAGATGTACCCCTACCTGAAGGTGACTACCAAGGAGGATTTTCCCCGGGTATTCATTACCAGAAAGCTGGTGAAGGATGGTTCGCGGTATTTCGGCCCCTATACGGATGCCGGGGCAGTGAAGGACTGCCTGAAGCTTTTAAAGAGGATGTTTCCCCTGCGTTCCTGCCGCAACCTCAGGCAGGGGCAGCCCTGCCTGGAGTACCACATCAGGCGGTGCCTGGCTCCCTGCATCGGCAAGGTAAGCCGTCAGGAGTACAGGAGCATGATAAGGAAGGTGTGCCTGTTTCTGGATGGCAGGACAAAGCAGGTGGAGGCGGAGCTGAAATCCCAGATGGAGGAGGCAGCAGAGGAGCTGGAGTTTGAGCTGGCAGCAAGGCTCCGGGACCAGCTTTTGGCGGTGCAGAAGCTGTCGGAGATGCAGAAGCTTGTGGCAAAGCCCCGGGATGATGAGTTCGTCATTCAGGAAAAGGTTCATGCCCAGACCATCGGGGCGGTGGAGGAGCTGGGCGAGTACCTTGGGCTGGCGGTTCCCCCTTACCGCATGGAATGTTTTGATATTTCTCACAATCAGGGCTCGGAAACTGTGGCATCCATGGTGGTATTTGAAGGGGGCACCGCAAAGAAGTCTGACTACCGCCGCTTCAAGATCAGGAGTGCCGAGGGCAAGCCGGATGACTTCAAGTCCATGCGGGAGGTCACTATGCGGCGGTACGGAGCAGTGGATGCCCAGATGCCTGACCTGATTGTTATTGACGGCGGCAAGGGGCAGCTTAGCTCTGCCCTGGAGATTATCCGGGGGGCTGGGCACCTGGATGTGCCGGTAGTGGGGCTGGCCAAGCGGGAGGAGGAAATCTTCTGCGAGGGAGAGTCCGAGCCGGTGATTCTGCCCCGTGACAGCCAGGCATTGTTCCTGATCCAGCGCATCCGGGATGAGGCTCACCGCTTTGCCATTACCTATCACAGAAAGCTCCGGGGCAAGAGAAACCTGGTCTCCGTCCTTGACCATATCGAGGGAATAGGTCCCAAGCGGCGGCAGCTTCTGTATGAGCACTATGGAACTATAGACAGGATACGGGAGGCAGCTGCGGAGGAAATGGCAGCCCTGCCGGGCATGAACAGGCCTTCGGCAGAAGCCGTATATAACTTTTTCCAGGCACAGGAAAAGCTCACAGACTAGCATATCAATGCTGGCTTGTGAGCTTGCTGTTTTTTGCCTGTTTACTTGTTAATTACCGGCAGCCCTGCCGGAGGAATGACGAATGCATGGTGCAATGGCACGGCACTTAGCCAGCTATGCCCAGATTCATCAGCAGCACCATGACGCCGATAACAATCAGGTAGTATACGAACCAAGGACCTACCGTGGTTTTCAGTATCTTGCCCTCGGCACCTACAATACCGGTGGTAGCGCACACTGCTACGATGTTGTTGATGCAGACCATGTTGCCGATAGCGCCGCCCTGATTCTGGAGTGCCACGATAACGATGTGCGGAATGTTCAGGATGTCTGCGGTAGCAAACTGCAGCGGTGCAAACATGATGTTGGATACGGTGTTGGAACCGAACATGAAGGCACCAACGGAGCCGATGACAGGAGCAATGTAGAAGTAGTTGGCACCTGCCAGGTCAGCCATGCCCTTTGCCATAGCTACCAGCATGGAGTCATAGCCGCATACGTTAGCGTTGGAATAACGGAACAGGTAAACCATAGCGAAGCCGAACAGCAGGGCGATGGTAGCACCTACCAGCTGCTTGTAGGACTTGTACAGAACGTTGCTGATCTGGCTGCTGCTGAGGCCGTACATAGCAAAGCCGATGAATACAACCAGAATGAATGGGAACAGGCCAGGGTTGTTCAGCCACTTGAGGGTGAAGCTTGCGCCCTCAACACCCATGATGTTGGTCATGGTAATAGGGAAGGAGCCCATGAGAGGCTTGATGCCGAACTGAGGCACACGGGTAACTACCAGCCACAGGGTAACCAGGAGATATGGAGTCCATGCCTTCAAGAGGGACATGGAGTGCTGGGTATCCTGCTTCTTGGCATCTTTTTTGATTTCGGTGCCAGGGAAACGCCAAATCTCCTTTGGCATCAGGAAGCCTGCCTTGGCTGCGCCGATGGTGGCGAAGATGGTTACGGCAGCGGCTACCAGGGAGGTAAGCTCGGCACCCATAACCTTGGCAACAGGAATGGAAACGCAGCTGAACACGATGGAAGTGAACAGGCAGAAAGGAACTACCGGGAATACATCAGAGAAGGACTTGTTCTTGCCGAACTTCATGCAGACAACGCCGATTACCAGCCAGATGATGACCAGGGAACCAACGCACATGCCGATAGTGGACAGGAAGGAAAGATCCTGCTTGAAAAGGCTCAGGTCAGTAACGCCGATGGATGGCAGCACGTCCTTGATAATCTCCGCAGCGGAGTTGGTAGGAGTACCGGCTGCACCGAATGGTACAGGGCTGGAGTTAAACATGAGGCAGGCCAGGGCGGCAGCCATAGGAGGCGCCCCAAGGCCGATAACCAGCGGTGCGCAGATGGCGGCCGGAGTACCGAAGCCGGCCGCACCCTCGATGAAGGCTGCGAAGGCGAAGCCTACGATAACCAGCTGGATGCGGGCATCCTCGGTGATGCCGTTGAACATGGCCTCGATGCGGCGCATGGCACCGGCTTCGTTCAGCATGTTCATCAGGAGGATAGCACCGAAGATGATCAGCAACGTATCAATGGAACCCAGGAAACCTGTAATGGTGTAGGCAACAACGTGGGTAACATCCATGCCCCAGTAAGCCAGGCCGATGATGGCGCAGGCAGCCCATGCCATAGGCAGGGCCTTCTTGGCAGGTACGTTCAGGCCCACTGTAAGAATAATGGTGAGGATAATAGGAATTGCTGCGATTATAGCTAACACAATATTCATCTCCTAACATTTCATTCACAGAATATAAAACATCAAATTCTTCAAAGAAACCTCTAAACATCCTAAAAGCTTAAAAGTTCGTCACTTGGACATTCCATAATCCCTTATCGTTGAAGAATACAGGTCAGGATGACTCCTTATCCTTGGCGTACTTGTCGAGCATGAAGTCCTTCAGCAGGCACAGGTGCATGTTCATGTACATGCTGGCTGCTGCTGAATCCCCCTCATTGATGGCCTTCAATATCTTCCTATGATAGAAAAGCGTGTTGCTTTCCTTCTGCACGTTCAGGGTAAGCTCAATATTCTTATAAATAGAAGAAAACAGAATGTGGGTAAGGTTGCCAATGACTCTGTTGCCACTGGCTTCGGCTATCAGCTGATGGAAGCGTCCATCATCGTCGGCATAGGAGTTATTCTCCGCAATATGCCGGGCAAGGGTCTTGGTCAGCTCATGCAGCTGCTGCTTCTGGGCCGGGGTAGCGTTGATGGCTGCCATGCCTGCAATAGCAGGCTCCAGCATCAGCCTAACATCCAGCATGTCCAGGGCCAGGGCATCATCATCATAGATGAAGGTAAGCCCCAGCGGGTCATCAGGTATGCCCATGTTTTCCGCAATGAAGGTTCCCGATCCCTGCCGGGCTTCCAGTATATTCCGGGCAATAAGCACCTTGAAGGCATCCCTCAGCGTGCCGCGGCTGACGTTCAGCTCCGCGGTGAACTCCGCTTCGGTGGGCAGCTGCTGACCAGGCTGCATTTTGTTTTCAGTAATATAGTCGATAATCTTTTCTGTTGTCTGCTCGACTAATGTTTTTCCTTTAACCAACGCCATAACAAAGACCCCTTTATAACATTGCACATTTGTACAGAAACGAGTGAACAAATATGTTAAACAACTCTGCCACTCATGTTATCCTTGGCTAATATATGCTATTCGACAAAACAATTAAAAATCCTGCTTTAACTGGAAAAAATTTTAGGATTTTTTTCTTGATTGAAAAAACACGACAAAAGTCAGTGTTTAATAGGATTATTTCGATTTATTGTTGACAAAGTTCGTATTGTATGGTTTAATGGAGTTGTTAAAATTCATTGTACAAATTGCAGGTTGTATCTTTGGCGAGATGAAAATTTGTGAGAGTATTCAGTAAACGATGTGATGAGTATTCCGCAACGATGTAATAATGTAATCATGTTGTACGTTTTATGATTTTTAATCAAAATGTGTATGAGAGTGTTTAGGTAAAAGGAGAGTTATTTATGGAAAAGGTATGCCGTGATTGGGCAAAGCAGGCCTTTGGGGAGGGCCTTGTGAAAGCTGAGTACTGGAATGACTTTGAGACAAATGCAAAGACAGCTGCCGCAGAGGTGTTCCGGGTGAAGAACTTTGCCGAAGGCGAGGCAAAGCTTCAGGAGCTTTTGAAGGAATATGCTGACCGCACAAGTGGCGGTATCATGGCTGTAGGCGGCGAGGAAAATCCTGCCCTGAAGGGGATTTATGACAGGATCGCCGCATCAGGTACTGCCGTGTATACGGATAAGTTCGATATCTATGAGCATCGCGCTACTGCTGATATCGGCATTTCCACCGCTGAGTTCTGCGTGGCAGAGACCGGCAGCCTGTGCGTTGACAACTATTCCTACGAAGCTCGTGTTGCTACTATGCTTCCTTATGTAAATATCGTTTTTGTGAATGCGAATTATGTTGTGGAGAATGTAAGCGTTGCTTGCAAGATTATCGGCCGTGTTTTTGATAAAGGCTACCTTGGCTTCGTTACCGGCCCTAGCCGCACCGCAGATATTGAGCGTGTGCTGAGCCTGGGCGTACACGGGCCAAACAAGCTCCTGATTATTGCAGTAGAAGACTTTGGGGAGGGTAACTAATCATGGCAGAGCGTAATCTGAAACAGGAAATACAGGCAAAACTCAAGGACGATATTATGCAGGGCGCTCTGTCCAAGTTTGCAGAGCAGTATCCTGGTTCCCGCCTGAACGCTTACAAGGGACAGGATATTGAGGGGCTCCGGGAGAGCCTCCGTGCCATGAAGCACGATGCAGTGCAGCATATCAACCAGCTGGCTGATGAGTTCGAGGCAAGCCTCAAAAAGAGAGGGGCTCATGTCTTCCGCGCCAAGGATGGCGATGCAGTAAAGGAATACCTCATCAAGATCTGCAAGGAAAACAACGTAAAGCGCGTAGTAAAGTCCAAGTCCATGGCATCTGAGGAAATCCACCTCAACGAGTGCTTTGGGGACCATGACATCCGCGTGAAGGAAACAGACCTGGGCGAGTGGATGATCGCCATCAAGGGGCAGAAGCCATCCCACATGGTTATGCCTGCTATCCATCTGAACCGCTATCAGTGTGCGGAGATGTTCGAGCAGGAGCTGCACATTGATGTGCCTGGCGAGGATATCCCGAACATGATTCAGCTGGCCCGCAAGAATCTCCGCCAGGAGTTCCTGCAGGCAGACATGGGCATCACCGGCGCCAACTTCGGTATTGCCGAGAACGGTGCCATTGGTTTGGTTACCAATGAGGGCAATGCCCGCCTGGTAACTACCCTGCCGAGAATTCACGTAGTGCTCATCGGCTATGAGAAGCTGATTCCTACTACCGAGGATGCTGCCAAGATTCTCCGCCTGCTGCCGCGCAATGGTACCTGCCAGCGCATGACCAGCTACATGACCATGGTGGACGGCCCTACCAAGGTTATCTACAAGAATGACCAGGGCAAGGTGGTGGAGGAAGACCGCAAGCAGTACGTTATCATTCTGGATAACGGCCGTCTTGAGGCAGCCAAGGACCCTGTTTTCCAGCAGGCTTATCAGTGCGTGCGCTGTGCATCCTGCCTGAATGTATGTCCTATCTGGACACTGGTAGGCGGACACGTATACGGCCATATCTACTCCGGCGGTATCGGTGCTATCCTCACCGGCCTCTTTAACGGCGTAGAGACCTTTGCCCAGTTCAGTGACCTGTGCATTGGCTGCCGCAAGTGTACTACTGTCTGCCCGGGCAAGATTCCAATTCCTGATATCATTGACGAGCTGCGCAGCCGCTATGTACAGAAGCATGGCGCGCCGGGCATGGACAAGACCATGTTTAACATGGTGCTGAACGACCGCGGCCTGTTCCACAAGCTGCTTTTGAAGGCCGGTGCCATCGGCCAGGCTCCGTTCAAGAAGGGCAAGTTCATTCGTCACCTGCCTCTCTTTATGGAGGAGATGACCAAGGGCAGGAGCCTTCCTACCATTGCCAGCGAGCCGTTCCGTGACAGGGTTGAGCGCCTGATGAAGAAGAATCCTTCCAAGCCGAAGAAGAAGGTTGCTTACTTCAGCGGCTGCAACATGGACTTCGTATTTGCTGATACCAGTGAGAACGTGGTGAAGGTGCTCCAGAGCCTGGGCATGGAGGTTGTATATCCTATGGAGCAGGCATGCTGCGGCAAGCCGATCCTGGGCATCGGTGACCGTGAGGCAGGCAAGGAGACCGCCAAGAAGAATATCGCCGCCTTTGAGAAGACTGGTGCAGATGTGATTCTGTCCGCCTGCCCGACCTGTACGGAAACCCTCGAGGAGACATACATGAAGCTCTTTGAGAACGATCCTGAGTGGAAGGCAAGGGCAAGGGCATTCTGCAGCAAGGTATGCGAGTTCTCCAAGTTCGTGGCTCAGGAGTATGAGAAGACCGGCCGCCTGACTCATGCAAGGGGCGGCGAGAAGGTTACCTACCATGATTCCTGCCACATGAAGCGTGGCCTGGGCATCTATGAGGAGCCGAGAGCCTTGATTGATGCAACTCCTGGCGTTGAGCTGGTGGAGATGCACAACTGCGACAAGTGCTGCGGCATGGCCGGTTCCTTCGGCATGAAGTATCAGGAGGTTTCCATCCCGATGCTGAATGAGAAGGTGAAGAACATCAAGGACACCGGTGCAACTACTGCCGTTGTGGCATGCCCTGCCTGCATGATGCAGATTGGCGGCGGCCTGGACAAGGCAGATACCGGCATTCAGACCAAGCACATTGCTGATTTGCTGGCTGAGAAGCTGTAAGGCCTGGGCGATTTCAAGGATTAATTAAGTCAATATTGTACTGCCGGCTGCATATATGCTGCTGGTGCTGCATAGAGGGGAAAATGCAGCCGGCGGTATTGAGTAGAAGAAGTATTTTTTAGAGCGATGCTATTGGGGGAAATTCAATATGGAAATTTTGGTTTGTATTAAGCAGGTTCCAGGCTCCAATAAGGTAGAGGTTGATCCGGTTACCGGCGTGCTGAAGCGCAACGGTGCTGACAGCAAGATGAACCCTTATGATCTGTATGCCTTGGAGTGCGGCATGAAGCTGAAGGAGCAGTATGGTGGCCGAGTGAGTGTAATTACCATGGGACCACCGCCAGCCGCCACCATCATCCGTGAGGCTTTTGCCATGGGTGCCGATGAGGGTGCATTGGTATCTGACAGGGCTTTTGGCGGTGCCGATGTACTGGCTACCAGCTACACTCTGGCACAGGGCATCAAGAAGATGGGCAACTTTGATGTTATCATCTGCGGCTTGCAGACCACTGACGGCGATACGGCACAGGTAGGCCCGGAGGTTTCCGAGGCTCTGGATATCCCTTGCGTATGCAACGTGGCAAAGATTGACAAGGTGGAGGATAATGCCATTTTTGTTGACATGGAGATGGCTCATGAGTTTGAGCAGCTGAAGGTGCAGTTCCCATGCCTCATCACCGTAAAGAAGGATATTCTCC
The DNA here is from genome assembly GCA_016302095.1 of Anaerovibrio sp. Classification (GTDB taxonomy): domain Bacteria; phylum Bacillota; class Negativicutes; order Selenomonadales; family Selenomonadaceae; genus Anaerovibrio. Next base: position 17,375 of record JAEDOE010000002.1, read on the forward strand.
AGCCGCGCCTCCCTTCCTACAAGCTGAAGAAGGCAACCGAGAAGCGCGAGATTGCCGTATATGCCCTGAAGGACATGGAGGATCAGGACAAGAACCATTATGGACTTTCTGGTTCAGCTACCCAGGTACAGCGTATTTTCCCGCCGGTTTCCGACAAGGAACAGGAAACCTGGACAGGAAGCGGTGCCGAGCTGGCTGACAAGCTGCACGGCAAGCTGAAGCAGCTGAAATTTATTTCCTGATTTGGCAGGAAAAGTGTGTATTAGGATTTCGACCAGAAAAGGAGATAATGCGAAATGGGAAGACTGATAGTTCATCAGGATAAAGTAACAGATATCGCTGCTATGGTAGCCCTCTGCCCATTCAAGGCTCTGGAGGACAACAATGGCAAGCTGGAAATCAATGCCGCCTGCAAGCTGTGCAAGCTGTGCGTAAAGAAGGGCCAGCCGGGCGCCATGGAATTTGTTGAGGAAGAAACCGGTCCAAAGGTTGATAAGAGCCTTTGGAAGGGCATTACCGTATATGTTGACCATGTAGAGGGTGAAATCCACCCTGTTACCCTGGAGCTTCTGGGCAAGGCCCGTGAGCTGGCTGACAAGATTAACCATCCTGTACAGGCTCTGTTCCTGGGCAGCGACATCGGCGACAAGGCGCAGGAGCTGCTGCACTACGGCGTAGACAAGGTTTATGTGGTAGATACCCCTGAGCTGAAGGATTTCAAGATTGAGAGCTATACCGCTGCTTTTGAGCAGTACATCAACGAGGTGAAGCCTTCTTCTATCTTGGTAGGCGCAACCCCTGTAGGCCGTCAGCTGGCACCGAGGGTGGCTGCCCGCTTCAAGACCGGCCTTACCGCAGACTGCACCATCCTGGAGATGCATGACAACACCGATCTGGTACAGATTCGTCCTGCTTTCGGCGGCAACATCATGGCGGAGATTCTCTGCTCCAACACCCGTCCGCAGCTGGCAACTGTACGTTATAAGATTATGAATGCCCCTGAGCGTTCTGCTGAGCCGAAGGGCGAGATTGTCAAGATGGAGGTTCCTGCTGACAAGCTGAAGGCTCGCATGGAAGTGCTTGGCATTGTCAAGAAGGAGAAGGTAAAGACCATCGAGAGTGCCGATGTGCTGGTAGTAGCAGGCCGCGGCCTCAAGAAGGTTGAGGACCTGGATATGATCCGCCAGCTGGCAGATGCCCTGGGCGGCGATATTGCCTGCACCAGGCCTCTGGCAGAGGCAGGCTGGCTGGATGCCAACCGCCAGATTGGCTTGTCCGGCCGTACTGTACGTCCGAAGCTGATTATTACCTGCGGTGTACATGGTGCAATCCAGTTCGTAGCAGGCATGAACAACTCCGAGCAGGTGGTAGCTATCAACTCCGACCCGGAGGCTCCTATCTTCAAGGTAGCGAACTACGCCCTGGTTGGCGATATTTATGAGATCGTACCGCAGCTGATTGAGAAGATTAAGCAGGGAGGGGCTTTGGCATGAGCGAGTACAAGAAACTTACTGAGCAGGATTTAGCTGAGGTTGCCAAGATTGTGCCGCGTGAGCGCATTCTTTGGGCAGATGAGATAAATGAGGAATACAGCCATGATGAGCTGACTGCAACCCCGTCCTATCCGGATTTGGTGGTGCGCGCTACATCTGCTGAGGAGATTTCCGGCGTATTGAAGTATGCCAACAAGGAGCACATCGCTGTTACCCCGCGTGGCGCAGGTACCGGCCTGGTAGGTGCTTCCGTAGCTGTAGAGCATGGTATCATGATTGACACCACTCTCATGAACCACTTCCTGGAGCTGGATGAGGAGAACCTCACCCTGACTTTGGAGCCGGGCGTGCTCCTGATGGAGATTTACCAGTATGTGGAGCCGAAGGGATTGTTCTATCCGCCTGATCCGGGTGAGAAGACTGCTACCATCGGCGGCAACATCAGCACTAATGCAGGCGGCATGCGCGCTGTAAAGTATGGTGTAACCCGTGATTTCGTCCGGGGCCTGGAGATTGTCCTGGCTGACGGCACCATCATGGAAGTAGGCGGCAAGGTTGTAAAGAACAGCTCCGGCTACGATCTGAAGGATATGATTATCGGTTCCGAGGGTACTTTGGCATTCGTTACCAAGGCTATCCTGAAGCTGCTGCCTCTGCCTCAGAAGGCTGTCAGCCTGCTGGTACCGTTCCCTACCCTGGCTCAGGCTATCCGCACTGTGCCATTGATTGTAAAGTCCAAGGCAACCCCGACCGCTATCGAGTTCATGGAGCGTGAGGTTATCATGGACGCAGAGAATTTCCTGGGTCAGAGCTTCCCGGACAATCAGGCAGATGCATATCTCCTGCTGAAGTTCGATGGCAGCAATGCCGAGGATATTGCCAAGGATTATGATGCAGTTGCCCAGCTCTGCCTGGAGCAGGGTGCCATCGATGTATTGATTGCCGATACCGATGAGCGTGCCGATGCTATCTGGAAGACCAGAGGCTCCTTCCTGCAGGCTATCAGCGGCTCCACTACCATGATGGACGAGGTAGATGTTGTTGTACCTCGCAACAAGGTAAATGAGTTCGTAGAGTATGTACACGCATTGCAGGATGAGATGCATGTCCGCATCAAGAGCTTCGGCCATGCCGGTGACGGCAACCTCCATGTTTACATCCTCCGGGATGACCTGGATGAAGAAGCATGGGAGAAGGTGCTCAACGATACCATGGAGAAGATGTATGCCAAGGCACGCACCATGGATGGCAAGGTATCCGGCGAGCACGGCATCGGCTTTGCCAAGAAGCCATACCTGAAGGAAGACCTGGACCCTGCCGCTGTTGAAATCATGCGGGGCATCAAGAAGGCCTTCGACCCTAACAACATTCTGAATCCTCGTAAGGTTTGCTTTGATTGATCCCTAACCGATTAAAGCTTTCCTATAACTCCCTATAAATCCCTAACAAACGGGAAAGCCCCTGCGCTGCGGCGCAGGGGCTTTTCTGGTGGGGAAAAAAGATGTGGAAATGTAATACATAATGTGCAGCGTAATCAAAATTTATCATTTTGGTTACGTAATGTTACAAAAATATTTTCAGGAAAGTTTTGTTTGTACTGGAAGGAGTTGAGGTGCTGTGGCTAAATGATATATGATGCATACTCTTTTCACCAGTTGTTTTTTGTATGCTTCAAATATGATATAGAAAATATGTTTATAAATTATATTTATAAATCGCCTGAATTGTGATATGATTGTATGCAACGGGGATAATTGTGCCCGTGTCTTGGCATGTGTACTGCTGAAATGGGGGCAATCTGCGAAATGAAAGCGGGGATGAATATGATACGAAGAAGGAGAATAATCAGAGCCAGAACCCTGAAGCATAAAATTATGCATTACGCCGGTATTACCCTGGGCTGCCTGATTGCCAGCAGCTCCATCAATCTGTTTCTGGTGCCGTCGCACCTTCTGACTGGTGGCGTGACGGGTGTTGCTATCATCTTTTATTATCTGGCGGACTTGCCCATTGGTATCCAGACACTTGTATATAACGTGCCTTTGCTGCTGGCG
>JAEDOE010000118.1 GCA_016302095.1 Anaerovibrio sp.
GGCAAGCTGACTACCCGTGTCAATGACCCGCTGATGGGGCAGGTGCTGGCGGATTTTGTGGCAGCCGGTGCTCCTGAGGAAATCATGTATCTGCACAAGCCTCATATAGGCACGGATTTACTGCGTCAGGTGGTGAAGAACATCCGGCAGGAGATTATCCGTCTGGGGGGACAGGTGCGCTTTGAAACTCAGGTGACGGGGCTGGAGACTGATAGTGACGGCAGGCTCCGGGGCGTACTGCTGAACGATGAGGAAAGAATGGCGGCAGGGGCGGTCTTTTTGGGCATCGGTCATTCGGCGAGGGATACCTATCAGATGCTTTTTGACAGCAACGTGGCCATGGAAGCAAAGCCTTTTGCCATCGGTGTCAGGATAGAGCATCCCCAGGAGCTTATTGATGTGTCCCAGTACGGGCAGGATGCAGGCAGCCCCCTGTTGCCGGTAGCTGATTATGCTCTGACCTACAATGACAAGGCTTCTGGCAGGGGAGCCTATTCCTTCTGCATGTGCCCTGGGGGGCAGGTGGTGGCTGCTGCCTCTGAGGCAGGAGGAGTAGTGACCAACGGCATGAGCAACTACGGCCGCGATTCCGGGGTGGCAAATTCTGCGCTGCTGGTGACGGTGAATACCACGGATTTTGCCTGCCATGTGCTGGGGGGCATTGAGTTCCAGCGGCAGTGGGAGCGGCTTGCTTTCCGGCTGGGGGGCGGCGACTATCGGGCACCAGTGCAGACGGTGGGGGATTTTCTGTCCGGGCGGCAGGGCTCCCGGGATTTTCTGACCAAGCCAAGCTATCTGCCGGGAGTGAAGCCGGTGGATTTGCATGGCTGCCTGCCGGGATTTGTGACGGATATGCTGGCATCTGCCCTGCCGTACTGGGACAGGAAAATTCATGGCTTTGCCCATGAGGGGGCGGTGATGACTGGCGTGGAAACCCGTTCTTCGGCACCATGCAGGATTGTCCGTGACCGTGAAAACTATCAGTCTATCAGCATGCCTGGTCTGTATCCTATTGGTGAGGGAGCAGGTTATGCCGGGGGGATTATGAGTGCGGCCCTGGACGGAATGAACGCATCTCTTGCATTTTTGCGTGAAAACAGTCATAATATACAAGATAATGGTTTGAAAGATATTCAAATTTGATATGCCTTTTGGCAAGCAAGTAAGTAAGCAGTTAAGAAATGATGCGGAGGGTTTTGTTTTATGTCAAGATTGTTTGGTACTGATGGTGTTCGCGGTGAGGCAAATCTGGAGCTGACGCCTGAGCTGGCGTATCGCATGGGGCGGGCGGCCACTCTTTATTTTGGCGAGGAGGACAGCGATGAGGCACCTGTGATTCTGATTGGCCGTGATACCCGTATTTCCGGCCCGATGTTTGAGGCGGCACTGGTGGCAGGTATCTGCTCTGCCGGTGGCCATGCGGTGGTGGCAGGGGTTATTCCTACGCCGGCTGTTGCCTATCTGACCAGGAAGCATGGGGCGAAGGCAGGTATTGTGATTTCTGCTTCCCATAATCCATTCCATGATAACGGTATCAAATTCTTTGGCGGCAATGGCTACAAGCTGCCGGATGCGGTGGAGGACGAGCTGGAGAACATCGTGCGCACTATTGAGCAGGAAGATCAGATGTACCGTGCCACCGGCTCCCAGATGGGCATTGTAACTTATCGCCATGATTTCGTGAAGGAGTATATTGACTTTGTGGTGTCCACCGCCAGTGAGCGGCTGGATGGCATGAAGATTGTGCTGGATTGTGCCAACGGTGCGGCATTTGAGTCCATGCCGGAGGTGTTGAAGCGGCTGGGGGCCGAGGTGACTGTTCTCAATGACAAGCCAAACGGCGTGAATATTAACGACAATTGTGGTTCCACCCATCTGAAGATGCTGCAGAAGGCCGTGGTGGCCCAGGGGGCTGATTTTGGCATTGCCCACGATGGGGATGCAGACCGCTGCCTGTGCGTGGATGAAAAGGGCAACGTGATTGATGGTGACCACATGCTGGTAATGTGTGCCAAGGAGATGATTGCCAAGGGCACCCTGAAGGACAATACGGTGGTAACTACTGTTATGGCAAATATCGGTTTCCACAAGGCTGTCAAGGGCCTGGGTGGCAGGGCTGAGATTACTAAGGTGGGTGACCGCTATGTGCTGGAAAATATGCTGGCTAACGGCTATAACCTGGGCGGCGAGCAGTCCGGCCATATTATTTTCTCAGATTTCAGCACTACGGGAGATGGCCCTGTGACTGCGCTGCAGACCTTGTGCGCCATCAAGCGGAGCGGCAAGAAGCCATCGGAGCTGAATGAGCTGATGACCAGCTATCCGCAGCTTCTGGTCAATGTGGTGGTGAAGTCCAAGGAAGGCTGGGAGGAAAATGCCAATATTGCAGCTGCCATCAAGGCAGGTGAGGAGGAGCTGGGAGCTGACGGGCGCATCCTGGTACGTCCTTCCGGCACTGAGCCTCTGATTCGTGTTATGGCAGAAGGGCCTGACCAGGCGCAGCTGGAGGTTATCTGCCAGAAGATTGCCGATGTGGTGGTGGCAGAACAGGGTTCAAAATGATGAAAAAGGCGATTGTGGCAGTGTCCTTTGGAGTGGGGGATATTCAGGTCAAGGAACGCTGCCTTGATGCGTTGCTGGCTGATGTGAGAGAGGCTTTTCAGGATTTTGAAGTTTATGAGGCATGGACCAGCAGCTTTTTGCGTAAAAAGATGGCCAGGGAAGGGTATGTATATCCTTCCCTTGAGGAGCTTCTGGAGGAATTGTCCGAGGCTGGCTTCGCAGATGTGGTGATTATGCCTACCCACCTGACGCCGGGGGAGGAATTTCAGAGGAAGATTGTGCCCGGGGCAGAGGCTTTTTCTGATAGATTTGGCAGTCTGCGTGTGATGGAGCCGGTCTTTACCGTGAAAAGTGCGGAGGATTTTGCTTTTTTGACAGGTGAGGTGCTGGGGCTCTCCCAGCTGGCTGAGGATGAGGAAATGGTGTTCATGGGGCATGGCTCGCCCCATCAGCACAATCCCGCCTATGAGCTTTTGCAGCAGTATGCTGACAGCCGTGGCTGGCAGGTGCACATCGGCGTGGTGGAGCCGGAGGACTACCCCAACAAGGAGGATGTTCTGAAAAGGCTGACAGCTCGTGGTGTCAGGAGGGTTTATCTCCGTCCGTTGCTGCTGGCAGGGGGCAATCATGCCCTGCATGATTTGGCAGGTGATGAGCCTGAATCCTGGAAATCTGTCCTGCATGGGGCAGGCTTTGATGTGCGCTGTTCTACGAAAGGGCTGGGAGAATATGCCGCTTTCAGGAATTTGTATGTGCAGAAGCTGAAAAGTATTGCAGATTTATCTTTTGATAACCAAAAGTTATAGAAAATATTCTCATATCCTACTTTTACATAATTGGAATTTCTGTTATAATGTAACAAGGCGTTATTAGAAAGCTGTAGGGCATTGGTGTGGGATGCAAGAGATATTGTGCAGATGTATAAGTATCTTTTATGACATTCGTTTAATGCTTATAACAGCGGAAATTATTATTTTAAGGCGGTGTCTATATGGATAATCAAATGTCAAATCCAGTTGTCATCATGCTTATCAACATGACAATTGTATTTGCGGTACTGTTTCTCCTGAGCCTTTTTATTCGTTTTATTCACTTCATTGATCCAACGAAGCCAAGAACGAAGAAGAAGACTCATCCGACAGCAGCTCCGGCAAAGCCGAAGAAGGCTGCCCCTGCAAAGGCGGCACCTGCGGCTCCTGTGGTTGCTCCGGGGATTAGCGGTGAGACAGTGGCTGCTATTGCTGGTGCTTTGGCAGCGTATGGTGTTGGCTTTTCCCAAATCAAGGCGATTCGTCCGGCTGAGAGAAGAAGCTGGGCCGGCGCAGCTCGCATTCGTGGTTTGAGAAATGACAGGTAGTATTGTATTTTTTTAACGAATGAGGAGGCAATTATTATGGCAGTAACAAATGGTGTAAACAAGGACACAGTAGCAGTAATCGCAGGGGCTTTGGCCGCAATGGGCGTGGGATTTTCCCGTGTGAAGGCAATCCGGCCGGCGGTGCGCCAGAATTGGACTGACTCTGCCAAGGTGATTGCCCTGAAGAAAATTTGACACACAAGGGGTGCATTGATTAATGGAAATTTTTAGCGCTTTTGCGATTTCTTTGCAGTCCGTATGGCTTGACAGTGGCTTTTCAGCATTGACTATGGGAAACGTAGCGATGATTATCGTGGGCATTTTCCTGCTGTATATGGCTATTGGCAAGGAGTACGAGCCTTTGCTGCTGACTCCGATCGCATTTGGCTGTATTATGGCTAACTTCCCTTGCACTGGCTTTCTTGAGGAGCCTGGTGTAATGCAGGTTATCAATTACGGTATCAAGTTTGAGATTTTCCCGCCGTTGATTTTCCTGGGTGTAGGCGCGATGACTGACTTCGGTCCGCTGCTGGCTAACCCGAATACACTGTTCCTGGGCGCAGCTGCCCAGTTCGGCGTATTCATTTCCCTGGCAGGTGCCATGCTTTTGGGCTTTACGGCTCAGGAGGCCTCTGCTATCGGTATCATCGGTGGTGCGGATGGCCCTACTGCCATTTACATGGCATCCAAGATGGCTCCTAACCTTCTGGGTGCGATTGCGGTGGCAGCCTACTCTTACATGTCACTGGTGCCGTTGATTCAGCCGCCGATTATGAAGGCCCTGACTACGCAGAAGGAACGCGAAATCAAGATGGATCAGTTGCGTAACGTAACCCATTTTGAGAAGATGGTATTCCCAGTTGCTTCCGCTATTTTGATTTCCTTATTGCTGCCGCCTGTAGCAGCCCTCATCAGCATGCTGATGCTGGGCAACCTGTTCCGTGAGTCCGGTGTTACCGACCGCCTGTCTGATACTTCTCAGAACGCGCTCTGCAACATCGTGACGATTTTCCTGGCAACAGGTACTGGTATGACTATGAACGCCGAAGACTTCCTGACTGTACAGAC
>JAEDOE010000119.1 GCA_016302095.1 Anaerovibrio sp.
ATGGATATTCTCCATAACGCCTACCAGCTTTTCCGCCTTGCCTGCCGACAGGCGCGCCCCCTGGAGGATGCCCTCTGCCTGGGCAGCCAAATCCTCCACGGCTTCCGTAATAGTCCTGAAGGCCTCCCCGGCATCGGCAATCACCGCCCTGCCGCTTTCCACCTTCTGGGTGCCGTGCTCCATGCGCTCCACTGCCTGCTGGGTTTCCTGCTGGATAGAGCTGATGAGGGTGGCAATCTGCTGTGCTGCCTTGTCAGACTCCTCCGCCAGCTTTCTGACCTCCTCGGCAACAACTGCAAAGCCGCGGCCTGCATCACCGGCACGGGCGGCCTCAATGGCAGCATTCAGTGCCAGCAGGTTGGTCTGCCCTGCAATATTGGAGATAGTATCGGAAATCTGCCCGATCTCCGTAGAACGCTCCGCCAACAGCTTGATAACCTCCGCCGACTTCGTTACGGAATCTGCAATCTCCGCCATCTGGTCCACAGCCCCCATTACAGAGGTACGCCCCTGCTGGGCAATGCCGTCCACATGCTTGGCAGCCTCGCTGGCAGTCTCAGCTTTTTTCTCAAAGCCGTGCAGCTCATCAGCCATGGCGTGAATTTCCGGCATGGAGGTACCCACGCTCTCTCCCTGCCGGGAGGCGGATTCTGCCACCTTGCAGGTAGAAACAGCCACCTGCTGGGTAGCCTGGGCGGACTGGCTGGCATTCTCCGTCAGCTGACCGGCAAAAGAAGCCACCTGCTCTGCCGTCTCCTGAATGCTTTTGATGAGCTTGTGGAGATTTTCCACCGTATCCTTGTAGGCACCTGTCAGGATACCGAACTCATCCTGAGTCTTTACCTCAACGGGCACGGTCAGATTGCCCTGGGCAACCTCCTTGGAAATCCCCATCAGATAAGATACGGAACTATTGATTGACTTGCCCAGTGCGCCTGCCATAAAGCCGGACAGCACCAGCACAAGCAAAGTTGATACAATCAAGGTAACCTTTGCCTGTTCATAGCGGGCGGCTGCCTCATTGACCTCCTGCTGGATAAAATCCTTGTAGCCGTCCACTACCAGCCCCAGCTCCCAGTTTACCTCGTTGTAGGCATTCTCCGTCTGAGCAATATGCAAAAGTGCCTCCTGTGCCCTGCCGGAGCCTACCAGCTGCTCCAGGTTGGCATTCCCCTTGCGGTATGCCTCCCACTTCTGCCGCATCTGATTGAAAACAGCCTCTTTTTCACCATCCATGCTGCCGGCAATATTGTCAAAGGCAATATCCATCTGGTTGCCCAGGTTGCGCATCTCCTGAGCTGCATATACCTGGCCGGACAAGGTCGGCGCCGAGGCCATGGCATACTCGCACTGCCTGTACACGGACAGGGAGCTGCTGGCCTGGGACAGGGACAGCACGCTGTTCATGTGCTCTGTGGCAATGCGCATGGCACCGTTGTTAATCTGGTAAAGATTGTACCCGGAATACACGCTTACACAGGCGAATATTCCAATAATCACGCCAAATACTGCATACAGCTTTTGACGTATTGTCATTTGGTCCATCTTAATTCCCCCTCATTTTGGTATTTATCTCCTAGGAAAATTATATATTGTGGCAAAATTTTATGCAATATGCTGCATATAAAAGCATACATTTTTTACATAATCAGGCAACATTTTTCATTATATACAGTAAATACAGGCAAAAAAACAAACAATAAAAAGACTGCTATATTGAAAAAACAAAGCGCAATCCCAGGCGATGGGACAGTACCATAGGCAGGCACGCTCGCGCTATGCTATGAGCCTCGCGCTTCTAAACTCGTTCATCGCCTTACGGCTCGAACTCATTAAGAAGCGAGGCTCATAAATATGCCTGCTATGGTACATGCCCCATCGCTAGGTTCGACCTGATTCGATGCAGCAGTCTTCCTACACAATTATATCGTATAATTCTCTTGAATAATCCGCTTATCTCCGTTCAGATTATGTGCTAATTACTGCTTAACGGCCTTAATGGAGTCAAAGTACATTACAGAATCCACCGTCTCACTGCCGATGGTGTTGCAGTAAATGCCGAAATGGTTCACCGCCGAAGCATCAAAGGTGCCGCCGTTCTTGCCCTTGAAGTCAGCAAATGGCAGGGTAATCACCTGTGCCTCCGTGGTGGCAGCCAGCTTGCTCAGATCCACCTCAAAATCCTCGCCATTGCTGTTCAGCTGGATAATCAGCTTCTGCCCCTTGCCGTCCGGCTTTACCCAGAGCTGAATGGCATCACAGCTGCTCCAGTCGGCTTTCTTCAGGCTCTTGACGATACCGGCATAGCCCCCCTTGTTGATGCTATAGCGGAAAGCAAGGCCTGAGTCACCGCCATTTTTCTCCTGAGAAAGCTGCGGTGCCACTGTGCAGCCGGAGCCAGTATTGGCATTGTAGGTGCCACCCAAAAGGCCGTTATCCCCGTAATAGCCGTCAAAATCATCCACCAGCAGAGGATTAGCTGCCGGGGCAGTCATGTTCAGGAGCACCGGCACGCTATCGGACACTTCGCCATTCACCAGCACCTCCACATTTGCCACCAGTGCCCCCAGGCCGTTAATGACATCCTTGGCAAACTCCGCCTTGGCCGTGCCCTTATTCACCTGGGCTGCCGCCTCTGCCAGCTTCCTGCCCTGCCTGTCGGTGATGACGAACTTCACATCATCTGCCTTGCCCCCCAGCTTGGCGGACAGCGGCAGATTCTCCAGCACGCGGCTGTAGGAGTTCGGTGCCAGCAGGTAGCCATAGCCTTCCTTGGCAGCCGCAGCTGTTACACTGGCCTTAGTGAAGTCAGCGGAATCCTTCATGAACACGGACTCAGGCTTGTTATAGAAGTCAATAAAGCCATTAATCAGCTCCTGGCCCCGCTTTTTCTCCACCATGTACGGCTGGTCAAAGTTGGTATCATCAAAGTTTGACCAGGTCAGGAAATAAGCCATATCCTGCGGTGCAATCCTCGCCATGGCCTCATTCCACCAGTCGAGACGTGTATTGCCCTTTACCACCAGGGCACTGTTGCCGTAAAGCATGCCGCACTCGGTAACAGCTGCCACCTTGTCCCGCTTCTTGGCAAAATCGGCCACCACCTGCATGGTCTGGGCAAAGCCCTCCATCCACATATCCTCCTTGGCAGGATCCCGATGGTACATATCAAAGCCGATTACATCAATAAAGGCATCACCCGGATACCGGGACAGGTAGTCAGCCTCGTCCACCAGAGGCCCCCCCGGGGAATAAGCATAGAGCATGTTGTGAAGTCCCTTCACATCCCGGAGGTACTCCACCGTATAGCGGAAGATGTTCTTGTACTCGCTTGGGGTGCAGCTGGATGCCCCCCACCAGAACCAGGAGCCGTTATTCTCATGGAACGGACGGAAAATCAGCGGCACATCAGCTGCCTGCAGCTTGCCGTCAAACTCAGCCACCATATCAAGATATGCCCTGTACACCTCGTTCAGGTCTCCCCCCGGCAGGATGCGCTGCACCACGCTCCCCTCCAGATTGTTCGGGGAATAGCCGCTGAAATCGTACTTGCCATTTATCTTTGGCCGCTTTGCCACCTCGGCAAAATTCGGCAGATGCATGGACATGGTGAGGATTGCCCCTTTCTTGGCAGCCGGAATATAAATCCCTGCCAGCTTCTCAGAAAGAGTCACCCCTCTTGCCTTCTCATCGTCTGTCAATGCCAGCTCATTGCCGGTCAGTGCCAGGGAATCCAGCCCCATCACCGCAGCATGGTCGCCTACCATATCCTCCGTATCAGATGCCCCCGGCAGATTCTTGGCTACCTTCTTGTGCAGCTCGTTCTGATGGCCGTAGAGCACCTTGTCACTCTGGGCGATGCCCTTGAGGTAGGCAAACAGCTTTGCTGTCTCCGGGGTTGCCTTGGCATCCGTCAGGGACGCCCGGCCTGGCAGGGCCAGCTGCCCCAGCTGTACCTTGTCCTGCTTCTTGGCAGCCACCTTGGCATCCACATAGCCATCAGGCACCTTTTCCGTGGACAGCTTCAGCTGCCCCACATACAAATCGCCCTTGTAGTCAGTGCAGGAGCCCACGATGCTCAGGCACAGATAGCTGACACTGGCATCAGCCGGTGCAAAATTCACCTGTACCGGCAGGCACTTCATGCCGTTGCCGGCATCCTTGGCCTGGCTGATGTCCAGGTCAGGGCAGGCATTGATAACCTCCCTCTCATCGGTAGCCTTGGCATACAGCTTCAGCTTGAAGCCCCCCTGCGTCATGGCTGCCGGATTAAAGTACAGATTAAATGACAGGGTATTGTAGCCATTGATAGCCAACGGCTTTTCTGCCACGCTGCCATTTTCCAGCTTGACCTCGCTCCAGCTGTCATTTACGTTATTGGTAAAATCTGTTCCCACGCGGATAGAACCGCCAAAAGCACTATCCGCTGCAATCTCCGGCTCACCGCTGTAAGCCCACACACCGCCAAACTTCCAGCCAGCCAAATCCTTGCCCACGTTCCACTGCACCGGTGCAGCAGCCTCTGCCACGCTGGCAATCCCCACTGGCAGCACAGGCTGCGTAAAAGCAGGCACACCAACCATGATTCCGGCAGACAGCGTCAAAGGAATGATTTTTTTCAGCCAATTCTTTCTCATTAGATGTTTCTCCCCTTTTATTTTCATAATGGATAAGAATTTATTCTTATTCCCCCTCTTTTCGCCTTTATTATACTATTTCTGTATTTGTTGTGTCAATAAAAGCTATATCTTTTATTTTAAAATAATTCTATCTTTAGTATGGTATAAAATTCTTTTTATGAAATTTTCTCATCTCTTTTATTGACAATGTATTAAATCATATGCTATATTATAGCTGTCGATGAAATGATATGACTTTTAAAGTATACGTCATGGCATTATTGAGAAAAGGGGTTATAAAAATGAAAACTAACAAGAAACTCATGCTGGGTGTTTTATCTGCACTGATGGTTGGTG
>JAEDOE010000120.1 GCA_016302095.1 Anaerovibrio sp.
CGTCAAAGCTTAATTGATATAAAAAATAACTCATATCAGGCAGCATCCCTTCAAAATCTCCTCAAACTCCGACTGGATGCTGGCAAATTCCTGTATATATTCCTCATTGAGCGAGAAGAATGACAGCTCAAAATCCCTGAAGGAAACACGACCATAGCCACAGGAGCCATGTCCGCCCAGATAATCCATCTGCAACAGCTTCAGCCCATCTGCCAAAAGCTGCATATCCGCAGCCACTTCTTCCATCCCCTCCACATTGTAAGTGACAGAAAAAGCAAACTCTGCCCCGGCTGGCACACGCTCGATCTGACGTGGATTAGCCACTGCCGTAATCCTGTTGATAGTATTCTCAAATTTTACCTCACCGATATAAGTATCCAAATCCATGGCTCTAAGCCTTGCCAGGCTTTCATCCGTAAGGCGTATATCAGCAAACTGCAATCTTGAGGCAATTGCCCCATTCCTGCCTGCTGTACCAAACAAAACCTTTATTACTTCCTTGTCTTCATCTATACCATTAAGCCATGGCGTATCAGACAGGCTGCGAGTCAAAAGCGTTCTGACCTTTCCCTTGAGGGAACTGCCGGGGATAATCGGCTGCTTTGTGTAAGGATCACGGATGAAAGGGCTGTCTACTGCGCCAATAGGTGCAAAATCGCTGGCTCCACCAATATGCAGGCCTGTTTCCAGCCTGAGAATAGCATTTATCTTTAACTTGCCTTTTAATGACCTGATTTTATTTTCTTTCTCACTCATGCGTCCTTACCTCCATAGAATTTGTGATAAGCAACCAATGCTTCCATATACCTGTTAAAATTCTCAAATTTGCCTATATTATTACCGACACTTTTAACTGCTTCCAGCAATCGTGCATTATTGACAAACTTTTCAACCGGACCTGGCTGAAACTGAGGCTTAATATCCTTCTTTTCCCTGCCTACCTGATACACAAGCTTGACCTGCAGATACTGCACCTCTGCTTCCAATTTTTCAGACATTTCCTTTGTCCCCGGATGCTCCGCCTTGTAAATAGCCACCTTATTCGCCAAAATATTTACTGCTGTAAGGAACTTGCGGATTTGATTGGTTTTCAGCCTGATAACCTCCTTGCCATTTCTATCCTTCTCAATCAAGCCTTTTATAACTTTCTCTGCTTTCTCAACTATGCTGATTTTTTTAACCTGCTCCATACCATCATTCCCCTTTCTCGCGTATGCTGTAGATAATCAGCTCCAATGCCGTTATCAGCTGCTTTCTGTCATCTTCCTGCTTATACCACTGGTAAAACTGCTTTCTGACCTTCTGATAGCTGCTATAGGATAAGCTATTTTCCTTCGGCTCCAGCCTGGCAATAGCATAAGCAAAGCGAGCCAGATTGATTTTTCCTTTCGTATCAATCAAAAGCTCCATCATGCGATACAATAGGCTTTTGCCTGCCGTCAGCCGTTCAGGAGCCTCATTGCCGGGATAACCAAGATACTGCCTGCAAAATGCCAGCTTTTCGCCACAGACCTTTTCCGTAAAATCCTGCCATTTGTATACAGCCACCTCATAATTCTTGTTGCTTTCACTATCAGGCACGCCAAACAAGGCAATACCGTCCTTTTCCGGCAGGGATTTGGCTGCACTTTCCAGGGCTCCCGATTGCCTTGCCATTTCCGCCATAGGGCACTTGCTGTCAAAAAGGCCTATACCGGCAGAAAATGTCAATTTGCCATTGGTAAAGCGAGCAAAAGCCCTGCGGATATCCACTGCCAGCTCAATGAGCTCATCCCATGCCCCTACAATAAACATATCATCACCGCCAGAGTAGACAATATGCACCTTGCGAGCTTTGTCCTTGGCTACGCCAAACAGGGAAAACCTGCTGTGCTGCATTTCCTGCATGCCGTTTACCTCTCCTGCACAAAGAGTATTTACATACATCTTGAAAAACAGGGACAACTGCCTTGATAGTGCCGCACTGCGCCCCAGAGTAGCATAAATCCCAGGAAAGCCAGCCATAAAAGCTGCACCGAGATTATCCACATCCGCCCGCATGACACCCAGCCTCTTTATACCAGCCCTGTCACTGCCGCCACCGGCAAGACCTGCCAGCTCCTCCAGCTCCAAGGTATGATTGTAGGCAGAGCGCGTTACATAGTCCCCCATCCACAGCCTTGTGGCCATTTTATTGCCAGTATTCATTTCATTTTTGCTATATAGCCTGATATGTTCCCTGGCATCCTCCAGCTTATCATGACCAAGAGATGTAATATATTTTTCACCGCTGACTGATGGAACAGTCAAAGAATATTCCTCCGCCCCATCAATCAAGTTATCTGTCACCACCAGCAAATTATGCTTCAACAGCTTTTCACCCAGTCCCCGGAGATTTCGGCATATCTTGCATGCCCAGGTATCTGAGTCCGCAGCGGCATCATATTTCACCAGCTCCGCAGAGGAAGTATGGCAGATACTGCATTCCCGTGTACCGTCCTTCGTCCTATTTAGTATGCTGTGGGGATTGAACAGCTGAGTGAGCTGCTCAAGATTATACCTGGCATGCTTATCCTGATCCAGCTGCTCATGTATTTGCTGATAGCGTCTCCCCAGAGGATTTTGCCCGCCCTCCCCGCTTTGAAAATCGGCCGCAGAGCACTCCGCCCAGCCCAGTGACAGATACAGCCTGCTGCCAAAGTATTTCAGCAGCCAGTTATTCACAGCCTTATTGACTTCCCCCAGCACATCCAGCGTCCTTGAAGTATTCGGCAGCAGCAGATAAAATCCGCCGCCCCCGGAATAAAGCAGGTTGCACCGGCTCAGCTCCAATATTTCCAATATCTCATCCGCAACATTTTCCAGCAGCAATTCCAGATAAAATGACCGGCCCCGCAAGCTTTTCAATGCGCCCTTGGAGGGGATAGTGTAAAGGAAATTCTGAATGCCTGACAAATCCGCTCCCACCAGAAGATACACAGGCTCCTGCCGGAATGCCTGCTGCCTTGTCCCGGTGAAGCAATACTCCCTGTAATCCTCAATCTCCTGCATCTGGAAATAATCATACATGCAGGCACCGATGGCAGCCGTCAGCTTCTGATGGTCATACAGGGATATATCTGCAACCTCTCCCCTGGCAGTGCTGGCAGGTATATAGCTGCCGATTGCTTCCCAGACCTGCAGCAGCTCATTGGGAGACATTTTGTCAGGCGGACACTCGTCAAAATTCTGCTCAAGATACAGCCTGAGAGAAGCATATCCTGCTGTCGTTGACTGCAAGCTGCTGACAGGACGTGGATATGCCATCCTATCCCTGCGCTCCATCAGCCCCAGCAACTGAAAGCCTGTCTTTTCCCCGGCACTGCTATTTTCTGCTTCGCCATTTATTTTCGGCTTATCACTTATCTCTGCTTTATCATTTATCTCTGCTTTATCGCCTATTTCTGGCTTATCACTTCTTTCTGCTTTAGCCTTTTGTTCAGCTCCGTCATTTATTTTTCCGA
Source organism: Anaerovibrio sp. (assembly GCA_016302095.1). Taxonomy (GTDB): domain Bacteria; phylum Bacillota; class Negativicutes; order Selenomonadales; family Selenomonadaceae; genus Anaerovibrio. Next base: position 3,483 of record JAEDOE010000120.1, read on the forward strand.
ATACGTTAAAAACTGACTCCAAAGGTGCCTTGGCATTGAAGCCTGACTCACCGCTTTCATTAGGACGCCTGTCTGTGCTGGAAGCAATATTATCCGCTTCATAGACGATATAGCTGATATCATCAGCAGCCAGCTTTGCCTGCTTCAGCTCTGAGGCATGATGATACTTCACCGCCCGCAAAATCTCCGGCGTATCACTGATATACCTGGCCAAAAATTCCGCTCCTGCCTGGGAGTGATTTTTTCGCTGTGGCTCCGACCGCAAAATCAGCTTGCCCGTATCATGCAGCAGACCAGCCATTATCACATTATATTTGACTTTATCCATAGCTATCACCATATTACCGTACATATTTTATTCTTGAATACCTGCCTTACAAATAATTATATTCTACACCAAAACATAAATTCCTGCTTAATACAGATTTTTTTCAATAAATCAACCACGCAGTTCAATATAAATTTATGTAATAAAAAGCTGGCAGCAGAGCAAACACTCCACTGCCAGCTTTATTTTATCCTCTCAAAGTTATACCTTTTACTTGCCGGTCCTGCCCCTCTTGGTCATCGGGATGCCCTGCTTGCACAGAGGGCACTCATCCGGCTGGTAGGTCTGTACATCCATGTGCAGCAATGCGGTGCTTGGCACATCCCCAAAGGTGGCCTTGCCGCCACTGCGGTCTACCAGCATGCTGACAGCTACAGGGATGCCGCCGTGCTCCTTGACTACATCAATAACCTCCCGGATGGAACCGCCGGTGGTCACGATATCCTCCACAATCAGCACGCGCTCCCCTTCATGAAGGGTAAAGCCGCGGCGGAAGGTCATCTTGCCGTTTTCGCGCTCGGTGAAGATAGCACGGGTGCCCAGGGCCTTGCCAGTCTCATGGGCCAGCAGGATGCCGCCGGTGACAGGGCCTACAACGGTTTCGATGTTGGCATCCTTGAACTTTTCTGCCATGGCACGGCACAGCTTTTCAGTATAAACAGGCTTCTGCAGCACATTGAACTTCTCCACATAACGAGGGCTGTGCAGGCCGGAGGTCAAAAGGAAATGCCCCTCCATAATCGCACTGGTCTCAATCAGCAGGTCCTCTACTTCCTTTTCAGTCATAGCATCGCTCATTACTTTACACTCTCCATTTCTGCAATAATCTTCTCAGCCGCTTCCTTTGGATTGGCGGCGGCGCGAATCGGACGTCCCACTACCAGATGGGTAGAGCCGTTCTGCAGGGCAGCTGCCGGAGTGGCAATCCTGCTCTGGTCATCTACGCTGGCACCGGCAGGGCGCACACCCGGCGTAACAATCATAAAGCCATCACCGCAGGCCTCACGAATGGCGGAAGCCTCCTTCGGGGAAGCCACCACGCCATCCAGCCCGGCAGACTTGGCCAGCTTTGCCAGGCGCACCACCTGCTCACGGATGCTGCACTGCATGCCGAGGCCTGCCCAGTCTTCTTCATTGATGCTGGTCAGAA
>JAEDOE010000121.1 GCA_016302095.1 Anaerovibrio sp.
CGTTTTAATTTGGAGAGCATGTAATGCAATTATCAGAGTTTGACTATAATCTGCCGGAGGAGCTGATTGCCCAGACACCTGTGGAGCCGAGAAATTCTTCCCGGCTGATGGTGCTGGACCCGGTGGAGAAGACTATCGAGCATCGTCATTTTTATGACCTGAAGGAATATCTTGAGCCGGGAGATACATTGATTATGAATGATACCCGGGTGATGCCTGCCAGGCTGCTGGGCTGGCGTGACGGCACCGGCGGCAAGGTGGAGGTCTTTTTGCTCAGGCGCATTGATGGCGATACCTGGGAAACCCTGGTGAAGCCGGGGCGCAAGGCACAGATAGGGCAGGTGGTCAGGTTCAGCGATGAGCTGGCCTGCACGGTGACTGACCATACGGATTTTGGCGGCCGCATTGTGAAATTCCAGTATGAGGGAATTTTTGAGGAAATTCTGGACAGGCTGGGGGAAACGCCCCTGCCGCCTTATATCCATGAAAAGCTGGCGGACAAGGAAAGGTATCAGACGGTATATGAGAAATATGAAGGTTCTGCAGCTGCACCGACGGCAGGTCTGCATTTTACAAAAGAGCTGCTGCAGGAAATCCGTGATATGGGAGTGCAGATTGCAGAAGTAACTTTACATGTGGGGCTGGGAACTTTCCGGCCTGTTAATGTTGATACCATCGAGGACCATGTGATGCACAAGGAGTATTACAGCATTTCCCAGGAGACGGCTGATCTGATTATGAATACCAAGGCTGCGGGGAAAAGGGTGATTGCCGTGGGCACTACCTCTATCCGCACCCTGGAGTCGGCAGCTGACGGGGTTGGCAGGATCAGCGGCAAGTCCGGCTGGACGGATATTTTTATTTATCCCGGCTATGAGTTCAAGCTGGTGGATGGGATTGTGACCAATTTCCATCTGCCCAAGTCTACGCTGATTATGCTGATAAGTGCCTTTGCAGGCAGGGAGTTCGTGCTGAAGGCATATGAGACTGCCGTGCAGGAGAAATACCGCTTCTTTTCTTTTGGTGATGCAATGCTGATTAGGCGTCCTGGAGAGTGATAGAGATGAATGAAAAGGCTGTAAGTGCCATGAGGGATTTTTTGGAGGCACTGGGACTGGATTTGCAGCAGCTGGATATGGAGAAGACACCGGCACGGGTAGCGGAGATGTACGGCTACCTGTTCAGTGGCCTGGGGAAGGATACCGCAGATGTGTGGGGAGAGCTTTTCCAGAGTGAGAATGACGGCATTGTGGCAGTAAAGGATATACCTTTTTACTCCATGTGCGAGCATCATCTGGTGCCGTTTTTTGGCAGGGTGTCCATTGCTTACAAGCCAAAGGACGGCATGGTGGCAGGCTTTGGCAAGTTTACCAAGCTGGTGGATATAGTATCCCATCGGCCTCAGCTGCAGGAACGCATGACTGAGCAGCTGGCAGAGGCGGTTATGCAGGGCTTGCAGGCGGAGGGCGTGCTGGTTATAGCGGAAGCCCAGCAGCTGTGCATGACTATGCGGGGGGATCTGGCCAACGGCACCTCCACGATTACCTCGGCCTGCCGGGGCTGCTTTGACCATGACAGCAGCATGTACAGCCAGGCCTGGAATCTGCTGGGCTGGAACAAGGGCGAATAAGGCAGAATTAAGGAAGCATAAGGAAGTGGCAAAAATGGCAAATGTACTGCGTGAAGCAGATAGGAAGTATACATGGCAGGATGGCAAGGAGCTGGAAATTGGCGGCAGAACCCTGATTATGGGCATACTGAATGTAACGCCTGACTCTTTTTCCGATGGCGGCAAGTGGAACAGCGTGGACAAGGCCGTGCAGCACATGCTGGAGATGGTGGTAAATGGTGCCGATATTATCGATATAGGTGCCGAGTCCAGCCGCCCGGGCTTTGTTACCATGTCTGCCAAGGAGGAGATAGAGCGGCTGAAGCCGTTTTTGGAGGCGGTGGTTCCGGCATGTCCTGTACCTGTCTCCATTGATACCTTCAAGGCGGAGACAGCAGCCTTTGCAGCAGAGCATGGGGTGCATATCCTGAATGATATCTGGGGCTTGCAGTACGAGGCGGAGCCGGGGGAAATGGCAAAGGTGGCTGCCAGTTATGATTTGCCGGTAGTGGTAATGCACAACCGCAATTCCAAGGAATACAGCGGCGATATTATTGACAGCATGCGGGCTTTTTTCCTGAAATCCATCGAGATTGCAGAAAATGCCGGTATTGACCTGGACAAGCTGATTCTGGACCCGGGCATCGGGTTCGGCAAGACAGTGGAGGGCAATCTTGAGGTGATGAACCGCTTGCAGGAGCTGAAGCAGTTTGCTGGCAGGCGGTATCCTGTGCTGCTGGGCACCAGCCGCAAGAGCTTTATCGGCAACACGCTGGATTTGCCTGTGGATGAGCGCATGGAGCCTACCGGGGCAACCTGCGTGCTGGGCATCACCAAGGGCTGTGAAATCATGCGCGTGCATGATGTGCTGCCTATTAGCAGGATGTGCAGGATAACGGATGCCATTCTGGCAGCCGGCAGCCGCAAGGGATAAGATACGGCTATTGGGCAGCTGCCAAGTTGGATATGCTGATATGTTGATATGCTGATATGCTGATATGTTGATATGCTGATATGCTGATATGTTGATATGCTGATATGTTGATATGTTGATATGTTGATATGTTGATATGTTGATATGGGGCAGCGGCAAGGGCTGATAATATATGGATATGTGAGGGATTGAGATGGACAGGATTACTTTGACGGGGATGGAATTTTTTGGCTATCATGGCGTGCTGCCTGAGGAAAACAAGCTGGGGCAGCGTTTCGTGGTGGATTTGGTGCTGGAGCTGGACCTGCATCAGGCAGGGCTCAATGATGACCTGAATGCCACTATCAATTATGCGGAGGTATATCAGGAGGTCAGGGAGCTGGTGGAGGATGCCCACAAGCCGCTGAAGACCATAGAGGCACTGGCGGAGCTGATTGTCAGCATGCTGTGGACAAAATACAGCAATCTGGAGCATATTACAGTTACCGTGCACAAGCCGGGGGCGCCGGTGGCAGGGATTTTCCGTGATGTGTCCGTGACCTTGGAAAGATAATGGATAAAAGATAGTAGAGATAATATGGAAAAATATATTTGCTATCTCAGCCTGGGGGCAAATCTGGGGGACAGGCTGGGCACTATCCGGCAGGCTGTGGAAATGCTGGATAATACAGAAAAAATTCATGTGAAATGTGTATCTTCTATGTATGAAACTCCGCCCTGGGGCAAGCTGGACCAGCCGCCCTTTATTAACGGAGCGGCGGCTGTGGAAACGGATATGCCGCCCTTGGAACTTTTGGCGGCATGCCAGCAGATTGAAAAGAAGCTGGGCAGGGTGCGGCATGAGCACTGGGGGGCGAGGACGATTGATATCGACCTCTTGTACATTCCGGGGGTACAGCTGGCGGAGGCTGAGCTGGTGCTGCCCCATCCCTATATGCTGGAGCGTTCCTTTGTGCTGGTTCCCCTGGCGGAGATTGCCCCGGAGCTGGTGCTGGCCAACGGGATGACGGCGGTTCAGTGCCGTGACAGGCTCGACGACAGGTTCAGCATCGTAAAAGCAGGGAAAGCATAGCAGAACAGGAACAGCAGAGTGAAAAGAGGTGTATTTTCATGGAAGAAAAACGAGAAGATGGCGAGATAGTCCGTGTGATGACACGGCAGGAAAGGCTGGAATACGACGATATTACCATAGAGGATTGCAGCTATGAGGAAAGCACCGGCAATGGTGCAGGCAGCAAGCAGGCTGGCAGCAGCCGTCCTGAGACCTTTAACGAGGCCTATGAGGATAACAGCCATCGCAGCCAGGCTTTCCGCCAGAATTTCAGGAGCTATGGCGGAGGCCGTGGCCCAAGGGTGTATACTTTTGGCATGGGGCAGGGATTGACAACCTGGCAGAAGTGGAAATACAGGATAATCGGTGCTTTGGTAGCGGCGGCTGTCATCTGGTTCCTGATTTTTGTGGCATTTCCCATTGTGGCAGTGGGCGTGATTGCAGCTGCTATAGCCTATATGCTGTATAACTTTTTTAGCTGAGAAATTTGCTGTATCTTGCCTGATATTTGGCAGGGTGCAGATGAGGAATAGAGTTTTGTGAGGGGATGTAATGGAGCGTTTGCAGAAAATCATCAGCAGGGCAGGGGCGGCTTCACGCCGGGAGGCGGAGCGGCTGATTCTGGCTGGCAGGGTTACCCTGAACGGCAGGGTGGTCACGGAGCTGGGCACCCAGGCAGATGAGGCTCAGGATGTGATTGCCGTTGTTGGGGTGAATATCAGTGCACCGAAGGAGAAGGTGTATTTTCTGCTGAACAAGCCGAAACGCTGCATCTCTGCCGTCAGGGATGACAGGGGGCGCCGCACGGTGATTGACCTTCTGCCGGAGGTGCAGGAGTACATATATCCTGTGGGCAGGCTGGACTATGATACGGAAGGTCTGCTGCTCCTGACCAATGACGGTGATTTGATGAACGGCCTGCTGCATCCCCGTTATGAGATTGAAAAGACATATATTGCCAAGGCGCAGGGCGTGGTGACCGGGGAGGATATAAAGAAGCTTTGCCGGGGCATCCTGCTGGAAGACGGCATGACCGCTCCTGCCAGGGCAAAGCTTTTGGAGCGGGCGGATAACGGCAGCTGGTGCAAGGTGCAGCTCACCATTCATGAGGGGCGCAACCGGCAGGTGCGCCGTATGCTGCAGGCTCTTGGCCACAGGGTGCAGGAGCTGAAGCGTGTTGCCTTTGCCGGGCTTACCCTGGAGGGGGTGCCAAGGGGCAGCTATCGCAGCCTCACAGGGGCGGAAGTTGCCCGGCTGAAGGAAATAGCAGGAACAGCGGCAGGGAAACCGGCTGGAAATTCGCACAAGGAGTCGTAGCCTGATGAATCGCATGGATAATATGGATGATATGGATAGCATAGATAG
>JAEDOE010000122.1 GCA_016302095.1 Anaerovibrio sp.
TTGTGGAAACAACTCCGGAGGAGATTAGGTAAATTATGTTGACAGTTGCAGATAGCTGGGGTAAAATTGGTGTTTGAGAAAGTGGGTGAAAAAATATGCCGAATTATATTTGGGCATTTTTGATTGCACTGATTGTTGCCTTGGCTGTTACACCGGGCGTGATTGTGCTGGCTGGCAAGACCGGTGCCATGGATGCGCCTGATGCCAGGAAGGTTCACAAGGGGCCTATGCCGCGGATTGGCGGCCTGGCTATTTATGTTGGCTTTATGGCGGCTATGGCTGCTATGCTGAATTTTGGCGATTTGCCGCCGGAGGTGTCAAACGGCGTGAAGGGGCTGCTGATTGGCGGTACTTTGATTGTGCTGATTGGCCTGATTGATGATTATAAAAATCTGCCGGCAAAGGTAAAGCTGCTGGGACAGATTGCGGCAGCATGCGTAGTGGTTTATTTTGATGTCAGGATTGATTTCATTACGGATCCTTTTGGGGATTTTCTGTATCTGGAATATCTGGCGGCACCTGCCACGGTGTTCTGGATTGTGGGGCTGACCAACACTGTCAATCTCATTGACGGCCTGGACGGCCTGGCAGCCGGGGTGGCAGTGATTGCCTCCATCACGATTTTCCTGGTGGCACTGCAGCAGGAGGTTATGGTGGTTGCCTTGTTTACGGCAGCTCTGGCTGGCTCTGCTTTGGGCTTTTTGCGGTACAACTTCAATCCTGCCAGGATTTTCATGGGGGATACGGGCAGCATGTTCCTGGGCTTCATCTTGGCCGGGATTTCCGTGATTGGTGCCGTGAAGTGCGCGGCAACTATCGCTTTGATTGTGCCTATCCTGGCACTGGGGGTGCCGATTATGGACACTACCTTTGCCATTATCCGCCGCTACCGGGGCGGTGTGCCTATTTTCAAGCCTGACAAGGGGCATCTCCATCATCGCCTTTTGGATTTGGGCTTTTCCCAGAAGCAGGCAGTGCTTCTGATGTACGTGATCAGTGCGCTATTGGGGCTTAGTGCAGTTGTTTTGAACGAGGTTTCCGGCAGCATGTCCATCGTGATTGTGGTATGTGTGCTGCTGGTGGTGTTTATGGGAGCGAAGAAGCTCGGTATTTTCAGGTTGAAGACGAAATAATTCAGCGTAGAGAGGGATTTATGATGGCTAAGAAGATTAAGGTCATGACTGTGTTCGGCACCCGTCCGGAAGCAATCAAGATGGCACCTGTTGTGCTGGAGCTGGCGAAGCATCCTGACAAGATTGTGCCTGTGGTAACTGTTACTGCCCAGCATAGGGATATGCTGGATCAGGTTCTGAATCTGTTCCAGATTAAGCCTGACCATGATTTGGACATTATGGCAGCCGGGCAAACCCTGTTTGATATTACCTCCAGGGCCATGATGGGGCTGGACAAGGTATTGCAGGAGGAGAAGCCGGATATCGTGCTGGTGCATGGTGATACGACCACTACCTTTGCCGGTGCGCTGGCATCCTACTACCATCAGGTTTCCGTAGGCCATGTGGAGGCGGGGCTCCGCACCCACAACAAGTATTCTCCGTTCCCGGAGGAAATGAACCGCAAGCTGACCGGCTCTATTGCTGACCTGCATTTTGCACCGACTGACACCTCTGAGCAGAATCTTTTGGCTGAGTCCGTGGACAGCGGGAAGATTTTCGTGACCGGCAATACGGTTATTGATGCCCTGCACAAGACTGTTAATGATGATTTCCAGTTTGAGGATGAGGTGCTGCAGGGGATTGACTTCAGGAATAAGCGGATTGTGCTTTTGACTACCCATCGCCGGGAAAACCTGGGCGAGCCTATGCGCCATGTGTACAGGGCTATGCGCCGCCTGGTGGATGAGTTCGAGGATGTGGAAATTGTTTTCCCTGTTCACAAGAATCCGAAGGTTCGGGAGGTCGTGCAGGAGGAGCTGGGCGGTCTTGCCAAGGTGCACCTGATTGACCCTCTGGACTATGAGCCTTTTGCCAACCTGATGCATAGGTCGTATCTGATTTTGACCGATTCCGGCGGGGTGCAGGAGGAAGCACCTGCCCTGGGCAAGCCGGTGCTGGTGCTCAGGGATACTACCGAGCGTCCTGAGGCAGTGGCGGCAGGCACAGTAAAGCTTATCGGCACCGATGAAAAGGTTGTCTACGATGAGGCAAAGCTGCTGCTTACTGACAGGGATGAGTACAGCCGCATGTCCGAGGCATGCAATCCGTATGGTGATGGCAAGGCTTCCCAGCGTATTATTCAGGCTATCCTCTATCACTATGGCTTGGCTGAGGAAAAGCCGGAAGCTTTTATAGCAAAATAAAATTTGCAGAAAATAAAATATGTGCGCATGTGCATTTTGTACATTTTTTACATTGGTGTGTTAGGTGTATTGTTCGCATTTGATGCATTTAGTGCATTTTTAATGTATTTAGTGTATTTAGTGCACTCTGTTCAGGCTTTATATGGACGGGGTGCGGCATGTGCCTCAAGAAACACGCTCTCGCTCTTAGTTGTGCCTAGCGGATGCTAAGCTCACGCTTCACCTTCGGCTCGCGTATCGCTAAGCACCGAGGCACAACAAAGGTGTTCTTGAAGGCACACGCCGTACCCTGTCCTTTTTTGCCTGAACAGATACAACAAAACGAATGTATAAAAAAATGATGCCTTTTGCCATGGAAATGGTTTCCGGTCCATTATTTGATATAACATTGCAGATTACACTACAGCAGTTGATATTATTTTGCTGTGGTGTATTTTGTTACATGTATATTATATTTTTGTAAAGTTGTTGTACAAATTTGACTTGTTATATAAGAAATGAGATAATTATATAAAGTGTTGTTGTATAAGTTTAATTTTTCAAGTGTTAGAATATTCAAGTATCATGCGGGGTGATAGAGGGGAATTTTTTAAGGTGTCATATTTTTGTTTCTTAGGGGTGATGAATATGGACTTGCGCAAGAAATTTTTCCTGCTGTCCGGACTGGTTGGGGTATTTATGGCGGTTATTTCCGTAATCGGCTTCTATACGGCATATACCAATCTGGAGAGCAGCGTGGAAAAGGAATTTGAGGCGGTGGTTGCTGCCAGCACCAATGATATGGATGGCTGGCTCCGCAGCAAGGGGATGGCAGCTGTACACACAGCCAGCATGCTGGAAGCCTTGCAGGGCAATCCGGCTCAGCAGCTTAGGGAAGTGCTGGGAACGGCCGCCAATGACAAGGAGATATTGGATATTTCCTATGGCAGCGAGGATGGCAGATTTTTGTGCTATCATGATGGTGATATTACGGCAGAGCTGGACCCCCGTACCCGTGACTGGTATAAGGATACCAGGCAGCTGAATTCAGGTGACCTGCTGATAACAGAGGCTTATCAGGATGGTAGCTCCAAGAAGATGATTGTTACGGCAGCTACGCCTGTAAAGCCAGGTGGCAGTTTTATTGGCGCCATTTGTGCGGATATAACGCTGGACACCTTGCAGCAGCAGGCGGCAAGCATGAAGTATCGTGGCGAAGGCGATAGCTATGTTATTGAGCCAAACGGCAATGTGCTGGCAGCAGACCAGCAGGAGCTGGTTATGCGCAATATCAGTGAGGCTGATGGCATTGGCAGGCACTTCAGGGAAATGCTGGAAAAGAAGCAAGGCGTTTTCTTTGCTGACATAAATGGTACTGACAAGGTGATCGCTTATGCCACAATGCCTGTCAGCGGCTGGATTACCTGTGTCAGCGTTGATGAGGCGTTTGTATTTGACGCTGTAAACACTATGAAGCTGATTTATGCCCTGCTGACTTTGGCGGGAATTTTGCTGACAGTTGCTATGTGCCTGAAGATGTCGGCAAAGATTACCGGTGCTGTGCTGGAGCTGAAGAATCATGCTGAGCAGCTGTCCAAGGGCAATCTGCACATGGATAATGTTGTTATAGATTCTGAGGATGAAATCGGTCATCTGGCACAATCCTTTAATGCCATGAGCGATAATCTGCGCAAGCTGATTACCAAGATGGCAAGCACCTCGGAGCAGGTGGCAGCATCTTCGGAGGAGCTGACAGCCAATGCCAGCCAGTCTGCAGAGAGTGCTGTCCAGGTGGCAGATACTGCCGGCGAGGTAAGCAAAAACATGGATATTCAGCTGGATGATATCGACAAGGCAAAGAAAAATGTGGATTCAGTGTTCAATGATGTCAGCAATATGGCAGCCAAGGCAAAAACAGTTACTCAGGCATCCAGTGATACGGCAGCTGCAGCTCAGGAAGGTTCCCGGCTGATGGATGAGGCTATTTTCCGCATGGGGGAGATTGAGAAAAATGTTATGGCATCGGCAGCTATGGTCAGGAAGCTGGGGGAAAATTCCCAGGCTATCGGTCAGATTGTGGAGGCGATTTCCTCAATTTCCGACCAGACAAACCTGCTGGCACTGAATGCGGCAATTGAGGCGGCACGGGCTGGCGAGGCAGGCAGAGGCTTTGCTGTAGTAGCAGAGGAAGTCCGCAAGCTGGCAGCTGAGTCCCAGAGCTCTGCCGAGGAAATCAGGAATCGCATCGGCAGCATCCAGGCTGACACCCAGCAGACAGTGGATGCCATGGAAAAAGGCACCAGCGAGGTGGTGGATGGCACCAAGGCTATTCGCCAGGTCGGTGCCCAGTTCCAGGGTATTCTGGATATGGTGAATGATATCCAGAAGCAGATGGCGGAAATTCAGTCTTCTGTAGATACAGTATCCAATGGTGCTACGGAAATCGTGCAGGCGGTGGATGAAATTGACAGCATCAGCCGCAAGACGGCAGACAATACCAAGGTTATTTCCAGTGAAACGGAGCAGCAGTCGGCTTCCAACGAGGAGATTGCGGCAGCATCCAAGTCACTGGCAGACCTTGCCATGGAAATGCAGGAGGCTATCGGCAAATTCCGCGTCTAGGAA
>JAEDOE010000123.1 GCA_016302095.1 Anaerovibrio sp.
TGTGGTTATGCTAGTCAAAAACAAAAGCCGGTATTCGATTACTTCTTGAGAGCGTCGCCCAAGTTGTTCTGAGTGTTGCGAGCAGCAGCTACAGACTCTGCAAAACGCTCCTTCTCAACTCCCTCAAGCTTCAGCTCAACAATCTGCTCTACACCGTTCTCGCCCAGGATTACTGGAACGCCGATGCAGAGGTCATCCTCACCATACTCGCCCTCAAGATATACGCAGCAAGGGATGAGCTTCTTGCCATCAGTGATGATGGACTTAACCAGCTCGCCAGCAGCTGCGCCCGGAGCGTACCAAGCGGAAGTGCCCAGCAGCTTGGTCAAGGTTGCACCGCCAACCTTGGTCTGAGCAATAGCATCTTCCAGCTCTGCCTCGTCGAGGAAGTGGGATACAGGAATGCCCTTGTAGGTAGCAATGGAGCCAAGAGGAACCATGGTCTTGTCGCTGTGGCCACCGATTACCATACCGTCAATGTCAGTAGGGGTAGCAGGGATGCCCTTCTTCTTCAGTGCCTGGGACAGGAAATAACGGAAGCGGGAGCTATCCAGCATGCCGCCCATGCCGATTACGTGATTCTTTGGCAGGCCGGAATTCTTCAGTGCCAGATAGGTCATAGCATCCATAGGGTTGGAGATTACGATGAAGATAGCATCTGGAGAATACTTTACAGCCTGCTCGATAACGCTGCCTACGATGCCAGCGTTTACACCGATAAGATCCTCGCGGCTCATGCCTGGCTTACGAGGAATACCGGAGGTGATAACAACAACCTTGGAGCCTGCAGTAGCTGCATAGTCGTTGGTAACACCGGTAATGGTGGTGTCAAAGTTCAGAATCTGGGAGGTCTGCATCATATCCATTGCCTTGCCTTCGGATACACCCTCTTTGATGTCGAGAAGAACTACTTCACTAGCATAACCTGCGCTGGCAATCACGTTCGCTGCTGTTGCTCCTACATTACCTGCGCCTACAACTGTTACTTTCATTTAACAATTCCTCCTTTTATTGTGACAGGCCGTCCCCTGACAGCCCGACTCTTTAACTAATGATATTATAACAAATATTTATTTTTTTGTATAGCAAAATTTCTCAAAATTTGTTATACATATATTATAGTTGTTTAATTCTTACAAATTTGGTAAAATTAAATAAAGAATATATCATTGAATCGGTTCAAAGGAGACTTGCTTTATGAAAAGATTTATTTCGTCCATCCTTTGCCTGTTATTTTTAGCAGTATTAGCCGGCTGTGGCAGCGAGGAGGTTGCCACGGAGAATAATCCGCTAGTAAAGACAAAGACCATTTCCCTGAGGGCAGGTGCCAGCGAAGGAAACTATCCAGGCGCTGTCAAGGGGCGCTATGAAACCACCATGTCCTTTCAGGTGGGCGGCAGGATTTTGCAGCGCTATGTGCAGGCAGGTGACTATGTACATGCTGGTGATGTGCTGATGACCATTGACAGCCGGGATGTAGTGCAGCAGGCTGTGCAGGGGGAAGCCCAGGTAGCAGCAGCCAAGGCGCAGCTGGAGCTGGCACGTTCCAACCTGAATCGCTACAGTGCCCTCTATGAACAGGAAGCCATTTCTGCCAGCACCCTTGAGCAGTACCGGACATCCTTTGAGGCTGCCCAGGCAGGCTACAATCAGGCAGTGGCAATCGCCAAGCAGGGCAAAAACGCCGTGGGCTACTCCAAGCTCATCGCCGCCTCTGACGGAGTTATTTCCTCCGTCACTGCCGAGGTAGGACAGGTAGTCGGTGCCGGGCAGCCGGTGCTTACCCTGGTTCAATCCCAGGAGCTGGAGGTGGAAATCAACCTGCCGGAAAACAGAATCGGTGACGTAGCCATGGGGCAGAGCGTCGAGGTTTCCTTCTGGTCCCTCAACAACCAGCCGGTGACAGGCATTATCCGGGAAATCTATCCCATGGCTGACACAGTGGCAAGGACCTACAAGATCCGCATTGCCCTGCCAAATCCGCCCCAGGGACTGCACCTGGGCATGACCGCCTCCGCCAAAATAACGGGCAGCAATGCCGCTGAAAAGAGCCAGCCAAAATCCAATGCCGGGGATTTTGTTATCCTGCCTATGGCAGCCATCTATCAGACTGATGGCAATCCCTCTGTCTGGGTAGTGGACTCCAGCGCCATGACACTGTCCCTCAGGGAAGTGCAGGTGGAGGATTTTGATCAAAACCAGCTGAAGGTGCACGGCCTCAATGACGGTGACATTGTCGTAGTAGCCGGTGTGCACAAGCTCCACGAGGGCACCAAAGTACGTCTGACAAATGACGATGACGATAAAGAGGACAAGCATTAAATGAGAAACCTAACGGAAATTTCCCTAAAAAACAGGGCATTAATCTGGTATTTTATAATTGTAACCGCCATCGGCGGCATTTTCTTCTACTTCAAGCTGGGGCGCATGGAGGACCCCAACTTCACCATCAATGAAATGATCGTCACTGCTGCCTGGCCGGGAGCCTCCGCCAGGCAGATGGAGGAGCAGGTCACAGACAAGCTGGAATCCAAGTTCCGTGACCTGCCAGGCGTCAAGCAGGTGGACAGCACTACCCGGGCTGGCACTACCTATGTCTACGTCACCCTCCGGGACGACGTGGACCGCTCTACCATCCGGGATACCTGGCGTGATGTCCGCAACTTCGGCAGGGATTTGGAGCGTGAACTGCCTGCCGGGGTCTATGGCCCCTACTACAACGACCGCTTCGATGACGTATTCGGCTCCATCTACGCCCTGACCGGCGACGGCTACTCCATGGAGGAAATGCGCCAGCAGGCGGAGCGCATCCGGCGCCGCCTTGCCACTATCGACAAGGTGCAGAAGGTGCAGCTTCTGGGTGTCCAGACCGAAAAGGTCTATGTGGAAATCGAAAGTGCCAAGCTGGCGGAGCTGGGCATCAGCCCTGCCGTGCTGGCAGACGCCCTGAAAACCCAGAATGAGATGACCCCTGCCGGCATGATTGAAACCAGCAGCGACAATGTATACCTGCGCTACAGCGGCAGCTTTGATGACATCGACGCCATAAGGCGCACCCCTGTCAGTGCCAACGGCAGAACCTTCTTCCTGGGGGATATTGCCACAGTGGAGCGCCGCTACGCTGACCCTGCCGACACTGCCATGTACTACAACGGCGAGCCTGCCATCGGCATTGCCGTCTCCATGGAAACAGGCGGCAACATCATTACCCTTGGCGATGAGCTGAAAAAGCATATGGATGCCATCCAGTCAGAAATGACCGCCGGGCTGGAAATCCATCAGGTTTCCGACCAGCCGGCCGTAGTAACCGAGTCCATTGAGGATTTTGTCAGCACCCTCCGGGAAGCCGTCATCATCGTGCTGGCTGTCAGCTTCATGAGCCTGGGCATCCGCACAGGCATGGTAGTAGCAGGCTGCATACCGCTGGTGCTGGCTGCCGTATTCTGCGGCATGTACATCTTCGGCATCGACCTGCACAAGGTCTCCCTGGGAGCCCTGATTATTTCTCTGGGGCTCCTGGTGGATGATGCCATTATTGCAGTGGAGCAGATGAGTGTTCAGCTGGAACGGGGGCATGAACGCTTCCAGGCGGCATGCTATGCCTTCCGTGCCACGGCAAAGCCCATGCTGACCGGCACCCTGATTACCTGTGCCGGATTTATCCCTGTCAGCTTTTCTGACGGCATGGCAGCTGAATTCTGCGGCTCCCTGTTCCCGGTTATCGGCATGGCGCTGGTTATCTCATGGATTGTCTCCGTCATGGTGGCCCCCCTCTTTGGCTTTTATCTCATCAAGCCATCAGCAGGCACGGAGCCAAAGGATCCATACAATAGCAGATTCTACGCCATGTTCCGCAAAATTCTCTGCTGGTTCCTGGACCACAAGAAAATCGTCCTCGCCTCTACCGCAGGCTTATTTGCATTGTCCATAGGCATGATGGGGCTCATCAAGGAGGAATTCTTTCCGCCATCCGTGCGGCCGGAAATCCTCATCAAGCTGGAGCTGCCGGAAGGCGCCTCCAAAAAAGCCTCTGCTGAGACAGCCAGCCGCTTTGCCAAGCTTTTGGATGAACATGCTGACGAGATTGAAAACTACACCTACTATGTAGGCGAGGGCTGCCCCCGCTTTGTGCTGACTGTGGACCCGGAGCTGCCTGCCGACAACCTGTCCCAGTTCGTGGTAGTGGCAAAGGAGCCAAAGAACAGGAATGCCCTGATGGAGAAGCTGCGCAGCCAGCTGGCTGATTCCTTCCCGGAGGTGCGTACCAAGATTACCGTGCTGCAGACGGGGCCTCCGGCTGACTATCCTGTAATGCTGGGCGTTTCCGGCTATGACGAGGAAAAGGTGAGGCAGATTGCCACACAGGTTGCTGACAGGCTCGTTGAGGACAGCAACAACTACGATGTAAACATGGACTGGAACGAAAAGTCCAAGGTGCTGCACCTGGATTTTGACCAGGCAAAGCTCCGCCAGCTGGGGCTCTCCCCACAGGCAGTGGCACAGACGGCATACACAGAAATAAGCGGTGCCTCTGCCGCCCAGTTTTATGCCGGGGACAGAACCATCAGCGTGGATTTGCGGCTCCGTGAGGCAGACAGGAGCGACCTGTCCCGGATAAAGGAGCTGCCCATCTACTCAGCAGGCGGCTATGTACCTTTAGAACAGCTGGCAAAAATCTCCTTCGCCGCAGAGGAGGGGCTCATCAAGCGGGAAAACATGCTGCCTACCATCACCGTACAGGCAAATATCAAGGAAGGCACTGCCAACGATGCCACGGTCAAGGCCTTTGAATCCGTCAAGGATATCCGGGACAGCCTGCCCTTCGGCTATCAGATAAAGATGAAGGGAGCCCAGGCGGACAGCGATGATTCCATGAAGTACCTGCTGGT
>JAEDOE010000124.1 GCA_016302095.1 Anaerovibrio sp.
CAGTGCCGGCAGCCAGATTGATATTGGCCCGACGCTGATTGAGATGATTGCCCCGAAGGGCTTTGAGTATTATGCTGTGGGGGCGAGCCTTTCCCGGGACAACCGCCAGGGTGTCAATTACGGCTTCTGGATTACCCGTGACTTTATAGGCGAGGCGGACAGGGTGCCTCTGGAGCCTGTGCAGATTGAGGGCAGCCAGGGGCGGGGCTTTGACCAGGCGGCGTTGCAGCGGTATATTGACACCGTGCGCAGCGTGTCCTGGTGGCGGCCCAAGTACGGGCCGGTGCTGGATGAGCGTCTGCTGGAAGGGCGGTGAGGCGTATGCTGCTGGCTAAAGAGGCAAGGGACAGCCTGCTGGCAAACTGCCAGCTGTGCCCGAGGCAGTGCGGTGCAAACAGGCTGCTGGGCAAGGGTGCCTGCGGCGGCGGTGACAGGGCGGTAGTGGCCAAGGTGAGCCTGCACCCCTGGGAGGAGCCGGTGCTGACCGGGGAAAAGGGAGCCGGGACGGTGTTTTTTTCCGGCTGCAGCCTGCGCTGCGTCTTTTGCCAGAATTATGAAATCAGCCATCAGGAAAAGGGCGTGGCGGTGTCTGATGAGGAGCTGGGCAGGCTTTTCCTCAGGCAGCAGGCGGCAGGGGCGGCGGTGCTGGATCTGGTGACGCCAACCCATTATGCGCCCCAGATAATCAACGGCATTTATTTTGCCCGGCAGGAGGGGCTGTCCCTGCCTGTGGCGTACAATTCAAGCGGCTATGAAGCAATCACCGCCCTGGAGATGCTGAAGGATAGCGTGGATGTTTTCCTGCCGGACTTGAAGTATTATGACAGCAGTTTGTCCGGGCAGTATTCCGGGGCACCTGATTACTTTGCCGTAGCCTCCGGGGCTATCGAGAAGATGGTGGAGCTGGCAGGGCCGCCAGTGCTGAATGATGCCGGTATCATGACCGGCGGCGTGCTGGTGCGGCACATGGTGCTGCCGGGAGCCAGGAAGGACAGCATGAAGCTTCTGGACTGGCTGTGGTCAGAGTTCGGGGATGATATTTACCTCAGCCTGATGAGCCAGTATACTCCCATGTATAGGGCAAGGGAGTTCCCGAAGCTGGGGCGGCGGCTGACCACCTTCGAGTATGAGTCGGTGACGGATTATGCGGCAGGGCTGGGCTTTACCAGGTGCTTTGTGCAGGAACGGTCATCAGCGGATGCTGCCTATGTGCCGGATTGGAATGATGCCGGGGTGCTTAAACAAATTTAACTTAATTAAATTTGGGATTGTTTTGAGCTTGATTTGCTAGTATAATGTATATAGGAGACTATAGGGGTATTTATCTTTTATATTTCAGGAATTATTAGGGAGAGGTGTGTTATTGTGGCAGAAGATGTTCGCGTAGAAGATGTGTTTGATATGGATTTCTTGCAGAAGTTCCAGGATAACTTTGCGAGAGCGGTAGGTATGACTGCCGTTACTGTGGATGCTGATGGCAAGCCGATTACCCGTCCTACGGATTGGTCTGAGTTTTGCATGAAGTACACCCGTGGCACTGCGGAGGGTTGCCGCCGCTGCGAGCAGTGCGACAAAAATGGCGGTGAGACTGCTGCCCGTACCGGGCGTCCTACCCTGTATGAGTGCCATGCAGGCCTGTATGATTTCGGTGCGCCGATTATTGTAGATGGCAAGCAGATTGGTTCCATCCTGGGCGGCCAGATTCTGACGGCACCGCCTAATGAGGACAAGTTCCGTGCCTATGCCAAGGAGATTGGCGCAGACCCGGAGAAGTATGTGGAGGCAGTGCGCAAGATTCAGATTATGCCAAGGGAGCGCCTGGAGTATGCCGCAGAGGTGCTGTTCATGATAGCAAGCTCCTTCTCCAGGATGGGGCATTATCAGTATCAGCTGAGGAAGATGGCTGAGTCCATCAATGAGACTGCTATGCATGTTTCCGCAGCGATGGAGGAGCTGGCGGCTTCTGCCAACGATGTAAATGAGAATCAGAAGGGCCTGAACAAGGAGATTGAGAATGTAAGCGCAATTTCCAGCAAGATTAATGAGTTCACCAGCCTCATCAGGGATATTGCGAAGCAGACACGCCTCCTGGGCCTGAATGCTTCCATCGAGGCAGCCCGTGCAGGTACTGCCGGTGCAGGCTTTGCCGTAGTTTCCGAGGAAATCGGCAAGCTGGCTGACAGCTCCCGGGAGACTGTTGACAAGATTCAGGAGTTCACCGACCAGATTGGCGAGTCCGTAAACGAGACTGTTTCCAAGGGAGAGGCAACATCTGAGATTGTAGGTCAGCAGACCTCTGCTATTGCTGAGGTGGCACAGGAGCTGACCAGGCTTTCTGAGACTGCCGGCAAGCTGGTGGAGCTGGCTAATCACAAATAAGATATTTTTTCAAAAGGCTGTCTTTTCAGGCGGCCTTTTTTTGTCGGAAGGTATTGTATTAAATTTTATGAAAAGGGGATTTGCATGGAAAAGAAAACTGTCATGAAAAAGAGGATTTGCTTTATTGCAACAGGCGGGACTATTGCCTGCTCGGACAGCGGCAACGGGCTGATGCCCTCCCTGGGGGCGGAGGGGCTGGCGGCCGCTGTGCCGGAGGCAGGGGAGCTCTGCAGCATTGATTTTGTACAACTGATGCAGCTGGACAGCAGCAATCTCACCCCTGCCCACTGGCAGGGGATTGCCGGGGCGGTGGCAGACAGGCATGATGCCTATGACGGCTTTGTCATCAGCCATGGTACGGATACCATGGCATATACGGCAGCGGCCCTTTATTATATGCTGGAGAATGTCAATGTGCCAGTGGTGCTGACAGGCTCCCAGCTGCCTATGGAGCACCCGGAGACAGATGCCAAAAGGAATCTCCTGACGGCATTTCATGCTGCCGCCAGCGGCAGGGCCGGGGTGTTTCTCGCCTTTGACGGACATGTGCTTTTTGGTGATAGTGCCAAGAAGCTGTACTCCAAGGATTTTCACGCCTTTCATAGCATCAACAGGCCGGAGGCTGGGGAGCTGGATTTTGCCGCAGGCAAAATGGTGTGGCACCAGCCGGACTGCCCTCCAGCTGGCAGCTTCCGCCTGCACCGCCAGCTGGATGACAGGGTGATGGTGCTGAAGCTCTTGCCGGGAACCAGCCCGGAGCTTCTCCGCCTGGCGGTGGATGCAGGCTACAGGGGAATCATCCTGGAGTCCTTCGGTGCAGGTGGCGTGCCTACGGACGAGTCTCCCCTGAGCCTTCTGCCGATGGTTGACTATGCTATCAGCAAGGGCGTGGTGCTGGTCTGCACTACCCAGTGCATTTATGACGGGGTGCATCTTGAGACCTACGAGGTGGGCGTCAGGGCCATGCAGCATGGCGTTATTTCCGGCGGCACTGCCACGGTGGAGGCATTGGCAGTGAAGCTGATGCTGGCCCTGGGGGAAGGCAGGGATTTGACATAAGCCTGCCTGAGTGCTATTCTATTAAGAACACAGCATTTTTAGAATAGTTCAGAATAGATATTGAGGTACAAGGAGGCCAATTATTCATGGCAGAGGAAGCAAAAAAGACGGAGCCTACTATTGAGGAGGTTCTTGAGCATACATCTATTGCGGATGTGTATCATGCCGCAAAGCAGCTGGATGGTGTGGTGAGGAAGACACGGCTGATTGAGAGCCCTTATTTTTCGGATTTGTGCGGCAACAGCGTGTATCTGAAGCCGGAGAATTTGCAGAATACAGGCTCTTTCAAGCTGCGTGGGGCGTACAATAAGATTAGCCAGCTTTCTGATGAGGAGCGCAAGAAGGGCGTTATCACCGCTTCTGCAGGCAACCATGCCCAGGGTGTGGCTTTTGCGGCACAGCAGCTGGGGTGCAAGGCGATTATCTGCATGCCTGCTACTACGCCTATCCTGAAGGTTGAGGCAACCCGTGCTTATGGCGCCGAGGTGGTTCTGTACGGCGACAGCTTTGATGATGCCTACGCCAAGTCCATGGATTTGCAGAAGAAAAAGGGCTATGTGTACATCCATCCTTTTAATGACCAGAAGGTGCTGGCAGGCCAGGGAACTACTGCCCTGGAGATTATTGACGAGCTGAAGGACGTGGATGCTATTCTGGTGCCGATTGGCGGTGGCGGCTTCGCCAGCGGTGTGGCTCTTGCCACCAAGGCGGTTAATCCTCATGTGAAGGTTATCGGCGTGGAGCCTGAGGGGGCAGCCTGCATGGAGACATCCTTTATGCAGGGCAGCGTAGCAACTCTGCCGATGGTGGATACTGTGGCAGATGGATGTGCGGTGAAAACCCCTGGCGACCTGACTTATGCCTTCTGCAAAAAGTACCTTGACCAGATTATTACAGTGTCCGAGATGGAAATCATGTCTGCCCTGCTGTCTTTGATTGAGAAGCACAAGCTGATTGCGGAGGGGGCCGGTGCCCTGAGCCTGGCGGCACTGAACAAGCTGCCGTTCAAGGGCAAGAAGGTAGCTGCCATCATCAGCGGCGGCAATATTGATATTTCCACTATTTCCGCCTTGATTGATAAGGCATTGATTGCCCGTGGCAGGGTGTTCTGCTTCTCGGTGCAGCTGCCTGACAAGCCTGGACAGCTACTGACTGTTTCCCAGATTCTTGCGGATGAGAACGCTAACGTTATCAAGCTGGACCACAATCAGTCCAAGGTAACTGACAGCTTCAAGAAGGTGGCGCTGGATGTTACTGTGGAAACCCATGGTCATGAGCATGTGCAGCGCATCATAAAGGCATTGGAAAATGCTGGCTTTGTGATTGACAAGATTTATTAAATTTCAGTTTGCCGTAGTGCTGGATCGTTACTTCGTGCATATACTGACTGATGTAATTTGATACTTCGTGGACTCTGTTCAGACATTGGAAAGGGACAGGTAGCGGC
>JAEDOE010000125.1 GCA_016302095.1 Anaerovibrio sp.
AATGGTTATTCTTGAGTTGGTGAAATAATCATAGTATAATAAGGCTGTTGCTTCTATTTGAGGCAATAGCCTTTTTCTTTTGCCGATTTTATAGACGGCAGGCGTGTGCTGCAATAGTGAAAAATAGTCAACCTAAATAAATGATAAGGTTGACTATGCTTTGGGGCAGAAGTAAAATAGAAGCAGATTGAATTGTAGTGTGCATAAGGAGCAGATAATGGCTTTTATAGAATGCAGGGGCTTATACCATGATTATAATGCCGGTATGGAAAATGAATACAGGGCACTGGACAATGTCAGCCTGGGGGTGGAAAAAGGGGAATTTGTGACGATTTTGGGCACCAATGGTTCCGGCAAATCCACTTTGGCGAAGCATTTTAATGCCCTGCTGCAGCCCACCCAGGGCAAATGCCTGGTGGATGGCATTGATACCTCTGATGAGGCAAGGCTGTGGGATATCAGGAGCAGGGTAGGCATGGTGTTCCAGAATCCCGATAATCAGATTATTGCAGCCATTGTGGAGGATGATATCGGCTTCGGACCGGAAAATATCGGCATGGAGCCACATGAAATCAGGCGGCGGGTGACAGCGGCATTGAAGGCTGTCAATATGGAAGAGTTCCGGCATTTTGCTCCTCATCTCCTGTCAGGGGGACAGAAGCAGCGGGTGGCTATTGCAGGAGCCCTGGCAATGAATACGGAGTGCCTGGTGCTGGATGAGCCGACAGCTATGCTGGATCCTGTGGGCAGGCATGAGGTGATTGACACGGTGTGCCGTTTGAACAGGGAACAGGGGATTACGGTCATCAATATTACCCACTTTATGGAGGAAGCTGCCCTGTCGGACAGGATTATCGTCATGAACAAGGGGCGTATTATGAAGGAAGGCAGCCCGGAGGAAATATTTCAGGATATTGGCGGCATGAGGCAGCTGGGGCTGGATGTGCCGGTGGCAACAGAGCTTGCCTATAGGCTGTCATGCAAAGGGATGCAGCTGGACAGGGCGATTATAAATCAGGAGGCATTGGTAGAAGCATTATGTCGATTGAAGTAAAGAATATATCATATGTATATATGCCAAAGTCACCCTATGAGCGTTTGGCATTGGATGATGTGTCTATAACTATCCCGGAGGGGAAAATCACGGCTATTGCCGGTCATACAGGCTCTGGCAAGTCCACCCTTATTCAGCATCTGAACGGCCTCATAAGCCCCACCAGCGGCAGTGTGCTGGTGGACGGGGTGGATATTGCCGCCAAGGGGCAGGCTGCCAGGGCGGCACGCCGCTCCGTGGGCATGGTGTTTCAGTATCCTGAGCATCAGCTTTTCGAGGAAACGGTGGAGCAGGATATTGCCTTTGGCCCGAAGAATTATGGCATGAGCCCGGAGGAAATCAGTGAGCGGGTGCGCTTTGCCATGGATTTTGTGCAGCTGGACTATAAGGAATACAGCCAGCGTTCACCTTTTCAGCTCAGCGGCGGTCAGATGCGCAGGGCGGCTATTGCCGGTGTGGTGGCTTTGAAGCCAAAGTATCTGGTGCTGGATGAGCCTACGGCAGGGCTGGACCCTAAAGGGCGTGAGGAACTGATGCAGCGCATCATGAAGCTGCACAGGCAGGAAAAGAATACCATTATATTGGTTTCCCATAGCATGGATGATATTGCCAGGTTTGCAGATAATGTGGTTATTATGAACAGGGGCAGGGTGCTTATGGAGGGGACACCCCATGAGGTTTTTGTCCGTGAGGATTTTATCCGTCAGGCAGGGCTGGATGTGCCGCAGATTACGAATATTGTCAAGGCATTGAAGATACGGGGATGGGATATATCCTCCAATATTTATACGATGGATGAGGCAGTGGATGCCATTTTTCAGGCAGTAAAAGTGCCACGCAGGCCAGGCGGCACATCAGCTGACAGGTCAGGAGGTGCGGAAAAATGTTGACAGATATTACCCTGGGACAGTATTTTCCCGGCAATTCCCTGCTGCACCGCATGGATGCCAGAGTAAAAATAGTGCTGCTGTTTTTTTACATCGTGGGAATTTTTTTGTTTGATAATAACTGGTGCTATATGCTTAATACCCTGCTGGCAGTGTTTTTGGTGGGGTTATCAAGGCTCTCCCCGCTGATGGTGCTGAAGGCAATCAAGCCCTTGTGGTGGATTTTGCTTTTGACCTTTATTATCCAGATTTTCAGCGTGCCGGGGGAAGTGCTTATGAAGGTTTGGATTTTTGACCTGACCTATGAAGGTCTGGAAAAAGGCTTTTTTATCAGCCTGCGGCTGATTTTGCTGATTGGCGTGTCCTCATTGCTGATGTTTACTACATCGCCTCTGATGCTGACAGATGCCTTGGAAGCTCTTTTTAAGCCATTAAAAAAATTTGGTTTTCCGGCACATGAGCTGGCAATGATGATGACTATTGCCCTCAGGTTTATTCCTACCCTGATGGAGGAGACGGACAAGATTATGAAGGCGCAGAAATCCCGTGGTTCCGATATAGGTGAGGGAAATCTGCTGGCCAAGGCCAAGAGTATGATACCTATACTGGTACCCCTGTTCATATCTGCTTTTCGCAGGGCGGATGAGCTAGCCATGGCTATGGAGGCCAGAAGCTACCGGGGAGGCGAAGGGCGTACCCGCATGAAGGCAATGCGCATGCATAAAAGTGATGGCTGGGCCATAGGCGTGATGGCTGCGTATATGATGGCATGTGGTGCAGTGTATTGGCTGCTGTAATTGCTTTAATTGTATTGGAGATGTGTAATGAAACCTGAACATAAGGAGATAATGAAGGCACGCAGGCGCAATATAAGGCTGACGGTATCCTATGACGGCACGGCATACAATGGCTTTCAGAGGCAAAATCCTCCCCAGGTGGCAGTGCAGAATGTGCTGGAGGAAAAGCTATCCGCGGTCTGCGGCGATAGCGTGGAGCTGGCAGCTTCCGGCCGGACGGATTCCGGCGTGCATGCCATAGGTCAGGTGGTGAATTTCTTTACGGATGGCACTATACCTTTGGATAGGCTGCCGCGGGCTGTGAACAGCATTTTGCCCCCGGATATTGTGGTGCTGGAGGCTGCGGAGGCAGACAGGGATTTTAGTGCCCGGCACAGTGCCAAGAGCAAGATTTATATTTATCGGATTTTGCAGGGCTATATTCCTGACCCCTTTGAGCGGAACTACAGCTGGAATATCCACAAGGAGCTGGATACGGACTCCATGGAAAAATGCCTGCGCATGATAGAGGGGACACATGATTTCAGTGCTTTCCGGGCTGCCGGAGGTCCTCCTGTCAGTCCGGTGAGGACTATCTATGAGGCATCCTTGGAGAAAAAGGGGCGCATTGTAGAGCTGAAATTCTTTGCCAACGGCTTTCTCTACCATATGGTACGCAACCTGGTGGGTACCATTGCCAATGTGGGCATGGGGCGCACCAGCGTCCAGCGTTTTGGGGAAATCATGGCATCACTGGACAGAAATCAGGCAGGTGCCACGGCACCTGCCCGGGGATTGTATCTGTATAAGGTTAATTATTAGCTAGGATCTTCAACCAGCTGGTCGTTGCAGTAATCGCAATAATCAAGTCCGTATTTGTATTCCAATTTGTAAGGATCTACCACATATGGCATGAATTCACTATGGCGATGCTTGAAGTAATGGGCAAGCAGGTCTGCCAGCTTATTGTTGTATTCACTGAGTTCATGGTTTGCATTTTGCAAGCTGGCAAGCTGTTCGCAGTGGGTGCAGGGGCGGTCATTTGCCGGCTGTATCCTCTTGATTTTTATGATGTTGATGCGGGCACGGCTATGTGTGTACAGTCTGTCGCAGTAGAGTTTAAAGGCATTAACAAGGTCTATCATGCCAAGGTGGTGCCAGTTGGGTACAAAGTCCGAAAGCTTGAAAAGCAGCTCTTTTTTGCTCAAATAGGAGAAGTAACAGTTGTATTGGTCTTCGCGTTTGCGCAGGGTTGCTTCTTCGGTGAAGGCTCGCAGAAGCTCCTTCGGAGTTTTTTCCGGATAGGGAAAACAAGCTTCTATTGCATAATCTTCAGGAAAATACTTTTTATGCAGGTCGTTGGTTTTTGCTATGCCGCAGCCAAATTCTTCGCCATAATAATAGAAGTGACAGCTAGGGGCAACTCTTTCCAATATTGATTCTACGACTGACGGCTGAGATGACCAGCCACTGCGCAGTTCAATGGAAAGCACCTGCCAGCCATCGTTGAGGTCTGTGATGCTGTCAGGTGTCAGCTGTGAAACAAGCTGATAGCCCGCAAGATAGCCTTCGCCATACTTAGCCATGCGGCGATCAAAGCGGCGTTCAGCAGCAGCAGTATTTTTGTTGCGGGCATGAAAGGGATAGTCCTGGTCGTCTTTTGCATTCAATGCCAGCATCTTCCTGAGATAGCTGCAGATAGCGGTGATTTCCTCGGCAGGGCCTTCGATTTTGTAGGTTGTGTAGCATACATTTGACATAGATAATACCTCCAGTTCATTGAGAAAGTTATTTGGGACGTATTTTTGAATGACAGGCATAAAAAAGAGCATACCTATAGAGTCATTCAATACATCAAATAATCTC
This sequence comes from Anaerovibrio sp., assembly GCA_016302095.1. Taxonomy (GTDB): domain Bacteria; phylum Bacillota; class Negativicutes; order Selenomonadales; family Selenomonadaceae; genus Anaerovibrio. The sequence continues at coordinate 4,584 of JAEDOE010000125.1, forward strand.
TATAAATATGCTTATCTATGGCAAAATATTTGCTTTCTGTCCAACGGGATAACACTCAGGACACTGAATAGTCTACAGCATTTTATCATGTATGTCAACAGGGCAACGGAAATTTCCAGTATAAAAATAAATTCCCATGAGAAAATTGCTGTAAATTGCGGCAAGATACGGCAAGCATGGATGGAATAATAGGTGTGATTGGAGTATTGGTACTGAGAAGGGAGATATGGATATGGCACATATTTTTTTGACGAGCAGCCCCACCGGGCCTCTTGATGGCAG
>JAEDOE010000126.1 GCA_016302095.1 Anaerovibrio sp.
TGCAGTCCAATGATGGCAGGATGCCTTATAGCGACAGCAGCAGCCCGGAGCTGATCAAGGGCAAGTTCAAGATCAGCAAGGCAGCCTTCAAGCGTGCCATTGGCCGATTGTACAAGGACGGACTCATAGAAATGCGCGACGGGTGGACATATTTAAAATAAATAAATAATTCCTGAACTTTTTTATCTGTTTAGCAGGATTTTTGCTATTTGTAACGAATTTACTATATAAGAGAGGTAATTCATGTGGTAAAATAAGTCCAGTTCTTGAAATAGAGGCTGGGGAAAGATAAAAATGGGGGCGATAGAATGGCAGTTGAAGAAAATAAGGGAATATTGCTGGAAACAGGTACAAATGAGTTTGAAATTGTAGAGTTCAGCATTGGTTCTGTCAATTACGGCATAAATGTGGCAAAGGTGCGGGAGGTTATTACCCGTACGCCGGTTACGGAGATGCCTCAGGCACATCCGTATATTGACGGCTTGTTTACCCTGCGCGGCAAGGCTATTCCGCTGGTAAACCTGCCGCGGTGCCTGAATGTCCAGACCATGGATGAGCCGAAGAACATCATTGTAACTGAGATAAACAACTATGATATCGGTTTCCTGGTAGACAGCGTATCCCGCATTCACCGCATTTCCTGGAAGAATATGGAGCCTGCGCCTGAGGTGGGGGATCAGTCCAGGGTTGTAGGTATCGTTAAGATGCAGGAGAAGATTATTCTGCTTCTGGACTTCGAGACGATTATTGCGGAGATTAATCCTGAGATTAACGCGAAGCTGACCACCTTTGACGATGCTACTACCGACATGAAGGTAGAGCGTTCCAACGTGCATGTGCTGTGCGCCGAGGATTCCCCTCTGCTGCGTGAGCTTCTGGTCAATACTCTCCACGAGTCCGGCTACCGCTTTGTCCGTGATTTCAACAACGGCCAGGATGCCTGGAACTACCTGTCCACCAATCTGTCGTCTGACCTGCCGATTGAGGACCAGGTGCGTGTCATTATCTCCGACATTGAGATGCCGCAGATGGATGGCCATCGCCTGCTGAAGCTGGTGAGGAGCGATCCGCGCTTCAATCAGATACCGTTTATCCTGTTCTCATCCCTCATCAGCGAGGAAATGCGCAGGAAGGGTGAGTCCCTGGGGGCCAACGGACAGATTTCCAAGCCGGAAATCAACCAGCTTATCGGCCTGATGGACGAGCTGATTTTTGGTATCAAGAGGTCTGGGAACGAATAATTTATTTGTTTTTTTGCTTTGCCTGTCAGCGGCAGGGGGCAGTGCCTTGGGGCATTGTCCCCTGCTGCTGTTATTTTTTGGCAAATTTTCAAAATATCCTTGACAACTTTGGCAATATCTAATAGAATAGTTCAAGTGAGCCGTGTACAGCCGCTTCCATTAGCCCCGGAGGCAAAGGCACAGCTTGCGACAATTCCAGAAATTTTGATTAATTAATCTAGGGAGGGATATATCGCATGAAGACAACGTTTATGGCTAACGCTCAGAATGTAGAGCGTAAGTGGTATGTTGTAGACGCTGAAGGTCAGACTGTAGGTAGATTGGCCGCTGAAGTAGCAAAAGTTCTTCGCGGTAAACATAAACCAACCTTTACTCCGCATGTTGATACCGGTGATTTCGTTATCGTAATCAACGCAGAGAAGGCTGTATTCACTGGTAAGAAGCTGACGGACAAGATTTATTTCCGTCATTCCGGTTATAATGGTGGCACCACCTTTACTCCGGCTGGTCAGATGATGGACAAGTTCCCAACTCGCGTTATCGAGCATGCTGTTCGCGGTATGCTGCCAAAGAACCGTCTTGGTGAGCAGATGTATAGAAAGCTGAATGTATACGCTGGTTCCGAGCATCCGCATGCTGCACAGCAGCCTGAGGAGCTCAAGCTGAACATTCGCTGATACTTGGTAAGGAGGAACATAAAAAATGGCATTAGTTAGCTACTACGGTACTGGCCGCAGAAAGTCTTCCGTTGCTAGGGTTCGTCTGGTTCCAGGTGAAGGCAAGGTGACTATCAATGGCCGTGCAATGGATGAGTATTTCGGCCTCAAGACTCTTGAGCTGATCGTTAGGCAGCCACTGGAGCTGACCGAGACTGTTGATAAGTACGATGTAATCGCAGACGTAAAGGGTGGCGGTGCTTCCGGCCAGGCTGGTGCAATCCGTCATGGCATTACCCGTGCTCTGATGGTTCTGGATGGCGAGCTGCGTCCTGCCCTGAAGAAGGCTGGTTTCGTAACCCGTGACCCTCGTGAGAAGGAACGCCGCAAGTACGGCTTGAAGAAAGCTCGTAAGGCTTCCCAGTTCTCCAAGCGTTAATTTTATATTATTGCTTGTCTGTCCCTGCAGGTTTATCCTGCAGGGACTTTTATATGCTGTAAAACATTGAATCTATTAAAGAATGTGGAAATATGAGGAATTGTTTTGGAAAAAATATTACAAATTTTCACTGAAAAAAAGAGGATTTTGCACACGATATGTAGAATATAACAGGTAAAGATTAAGGGAAGGAAGGCTTTTCAATTTTTTATGCTGCGGGGTCAGCATGAGGGAAATCTATATTAACTAGAGGAGTTGATGTTAGTGAGTAGTTCAAAAAAAGTAATGCTGCTGTTTTTGGCACTGCTAATGATGTTGGTCAGTGGCTGCGGAGGCAGTGATGTGGGGAAGGTATCCTATCCGGATGGCAAGATTGCCTGGGCGGCTCATAGTGCCCTGTCCGGCGTACCGAAGGAGCTGCATGACGGTGTTCAGGCGAAGGCAGCGGCAGACGGCATCCAGTTTGAGGCGCAGAATGCCGGTGACAATGCCAACCTGCAGCTGGACCAGGTAAAGCAGATGGTGGACGAGAAGCCGTCGGCTATTGTCCTGCTGGCAATGAATGGCGATTCTATCATTCCGGCGGTGGAAAAGGCAAATGAGGCAGGGGTGCCTGTGATTGCCACCAACCGCGATGTGAATGGCGGCATCTTTACCAATGTAATCAATGATGAGAAGCAGGCCGGGCAGATTCAGGGTGCCTATATGGCAGCACATCTGCCGCAGAATGCCAAGGTTGTGTATCTGAGCGGTGAGATGTCCATCTCGGCATCCCAGCTTCGCTGGGAGGGCTTCAAGGAGGCCCTGCTGGACAAGCGTCCTGATGTGCAGCTTCTGGCAAAGACCAGCACCGGTGACTGGACTTATGCCAACGGTGTCAAGAACATGACCCTGTGGATGCAGATGTTCCCGCAGATTGACGGCGTTGCCGCCGGAAATGACAAAATGGCACTGGGTGCCCTGCAGGCAATGAAGGCTGCCGGGCGGTATAACCCGAATGTTATTTTCTGCGGCGTAGATGCCGATGCTGATGCCTTGGCTTCCATTGAGGCAGGTGAGATGACCTTGACAGTCAAGCAGAATGTCGACGGCATTGTGGAGGCTATTTACGCCATGATCAAGGACATCCGTCAGGGGAAGGCGCCGGAGCCTGGCGACAATCTGGTGCCGATGATAGAGGTTACCAAGGCTAATGTAGCTAAATACAAGTAATAGGACAGAATGGAGTTTTGTATGGAAAATATCAGTGTAAAAATCAAAATACTGGCATTGGCTGTCATCATGCTCATCATTACCTGTCTGGTAGCGGCAGCCGGCCTTTATTCAAATACCAAGTCCAAGCAGGCGGTAGATGAGCTGTACGGCTCCAACCTGATGGCAAACCAATACCTGACTCATGCAGATAGCCAGCTTTTGCTCATCAAGGATGACGTTTCCTATGTGTTGCAGCAGAATCTGGCACAGGAGCCGCGGAATGTGCTGCTGGGTGATATTGTTGACAAGCTGAAGGGCATTCAGGGGGATGTGCAGGCGGTAAAGGCCATCTGCCCTGATGAAAAGATGCAGGGGATTATTTCCGAGCTGGATGAGCACCTGAACAATACTATTCCGCAGGTGGAGGCTGCCAAGAAGCTGGGCACCGCCCCTGAGGACAAGATTGCCGTGTACAAGGCCCTCAGCGAGATTGATGATGTGTCCCAGCATCTGTGTGAATTGACACCTGAGAATGTAATGCAGGGCAAGATACTTTTCCAGGCCAGCGATGAGGCCTATGAATTTGCTCTGATGGTATTTGCAGTAATCATTATCTTTGGCCTGATTGTGGGCATTGCAGCTGCAATCATTATCGCCAAGGGAATTGCCGGCCCGCTGCAGGCATCTGTAGAGCAGATTAATGCAGTAGCAGATGGCGATTTGACTCAGACCATTGATACCGGCATGCTCAATCGTCAGGATGAGGTAGGTGTCATGGTGCAGGCTCTGCACAGGATGCAGAAATCCCTGCGGGAGGTGCTGGGCACCGTGCGCCAGGAAGCAGATAACAGTGCCGAGATGGCTGCGGAGATCTATGAGCTGGTAGGTGCCATGAATGGCAGTGTTCAGGATATGTCTGCTGTTACCGAGGAAATGGCAGCCAGCATGGAAGAAACAGCAGCATCCACCTCCAATATCCAGAGCCTCAGCGACCGCATCAAGGAGCAGGTGGAGGCAAATGCCAAGGAAGCCAGCGACAGTGCGGATTATTCCACCACTATTTCCGACAGGGCCAAGGCTCTCAAGGAAGATGTGCAGCTGGCGCAGCGTGAGGCTGAGCGCATCTATGCCGGCACCAAGACTTCCTTGGAGCAGGCCATCGAGTCTGCCAAGGTGGCAAACAACATTACGGAGCTGACTCAGGCCATCAGCGATATTGCTGACCAGACCAACCTGCTGGCACTGAATGCCGCCATCGAGGCTGCCCGTGCCGGTGAGCA
>JAEDOE010000127.1 GCA_016302095.1 Anaerovibrio sp.
TCGGAAAAGGCGGAGGCGGAGCCGGTGGCTACCCCCATGTAGAAGGCTTCCTCAAGGGAGCCGGTTTCCTTGTAGCCGCAGATAAAGCCTGCCACCATGGAATCACCTGCTCCTACGGAATTTACCAATGTTCCCTTTGGTGCCTGGCTCTGGTAAACAGTGCCATCCTCCGTCAGAAGCATGGCGCCATCCCCTGCCATGGAAATCAGCACGTTCCGTGCCCCCATTTCCTGCAGCTTTTTGGCATGGGCGATGATTTCCTCTTTTGTCTTCAAAATCACGCCGAACATTTCCCCCAGCTCGTGGTTATTTGGCTTGATGAGGAAAGGCTTGTACGGCAGCACCTTCATGAGCAGCTGCTTGGTGGCATCCACAACGATATTGATGCCCCTGCCCTCCAGCCTGCCCATGATGCGCTGGTAAATATCATCCGGCAGGGTATTTGGTATGCTGCCTGCCAGCACCAGGGTATCCCCTGCCTGCAGCTTGTCCAGCTTGGCAAAGAGCTCTGCCTGTGCCTCCTGGGTGATATTCGGTCCCTGGCCGTTGATTTCCGTCTCAGACTCAGCCTTGACCTTTACATTGATGCGGGAAAAGCCCTCCGGCAGCTCCACAAAATCGCTCTTGCAGCCGAACTCATTCAGCTGGCGCACGATTTCCCTGCCGGTAAAGCCTGCCAGAAAGCCCAGGGCTGTGCTCTCATGGCCCAGATTCTGCAGCACGATAGACACGTTGATGCCCTTGCCGCCCCCCAGCACCTGCTCATACTTGACGCGATTGATTTCACCGGCCGCAAAGCTGTCCAGGCGGACAATATAATCAAGAGCCGGATTAAAGGTAACTGTGTAAATCATTTTTCTTCTCCTACCTCAATAATATTTGTAAGCTTTTTATATTTGCTGTCAGGCAGTACATCCGTGATGATGTCCGCCTCCGGCAGACGGGCAAAGGTAACGGGAAAAATCCGCTTGAACTTTGAGCTGTCCGCCAGCACAAAGCTTTTCCGGCAGCGATGCATAGCCTCGGTCTTGACCTTGCTTTCGCTGAAATCCGGCGTGGAAAACCCTGCCGTACTGCTGATGCCATTGGCACCGAAAAACCCCTTGGTAAAATTGTAGCAGGACAAATTCTGGACAGCCTCCGTGCCCACCAGTGCCTGAGTAGACGGTTTCAGCCTGCCCCCCGGCAGATACACCTTCAGCCCCATGGCTGCCAGCTTCGCCCCATGCTGGATGCCATTGGTTACGAAGGTGACATTCGCCACCTGCTGAACCGGCAGATAATCAATCAGCCTGAAGGTGGTGGTGCCTGCATCCAAAAACACAAAGTCCTCCGGCACAATCAGCCCGGCAGCATATTTGGCAATCATGTCCTTCTCGCTGCTGTGCTGGTCCTGCTTGGTGGACACATCATCCTCCTGGGTGAGATAAAGGTTGCCGTTCAGGGTTGCGCCGCCATGCACCTTGCACAGCCTGCCGGCACTATCCAGGGCAATCAGGTCCCGGCGGATGGTGGACTCGGAAACCCCCAGCTTCTCAGCCAGCTGGCTGACGGTGGCGGCCTTCTTTTCACTCAGTGTCTGCATGATAGCAGAATACCGTTCTTCCGTAAGCATCCTCATCAAGTCCTTTCTCTTTTGTGATTATATAATATCACCATTTTCAATCAAAATCAAGCATTATTTTTCATAAATGAGCAAAATACGTCAAAAATAATATTGCTTGCATGTGCTGACTATAAATGATAAACTGAACTATGCTACTTGTTAGAAGTATGCCCAGGATTATCAGACGGGCAGATTTTTGCAAGAGTTTTTTGAGAAATAAGCTACTGCATGACAGTTTGTAGGAGGAAAATATACATAAATGGAAAAATTGATTATAAATGGCGGTAAAGCCCTGCGGGGACGAGTAAAAATCAGTGGAGCCAAGAATGCGGTGCTGCCGATTATTGCAGCGGCACTGCTGGGACAGAACGTGCCAAGCAAGCTGGAGGAGGTTCCGGCCCTGGACGATGTGCACACCCTGAGTGCCGTGCTGGAGCAGCTGGGGGTAAAGGCGGAGTTCGATGCAGACAAGAACACCCTGCTGGTGGACAGCTCTCAGATTGCCAGCTGCGAGGCACCTTATGACCTGGTGCGCAAAATGCGCGCCTCCTTCCTGATTATCGGGCCTTTGCTGGCACGCTGCGGCAGGGCGAAGATTTCCCTGCCGGGAGGCTGTGCCATCGGCACCCGTCCTATTGACCTGCACCTGAAGGGCTTTGAAGCACTGGGGGCAAGGATTGACATCGGCCACGGCTACATTGAAGCCACCGCGCCGGAGGGGCTGAAGGGGGCGAGGATTTACCTTGACTTCCCAAGCGTAGGCGCCACCGAAAACATCATGATGGCAGCCTCCATGGCAGAGGGCACCACCATCATCGAGAACCCTGCCCAGGAGCCGGAAATCATCGACCTGGCCAACTACCTGAATGTGATGGGTGCCAGGGTGCGGGGTGCCGGTACCAACGTAATCAAGATTGAGGGCGTCAATAGCCTGACCGGCAAGAACTATACCATTATCCCTGACCGCATCGAGGCAGGCACCTACATGGTGGCTGCCGCCATGACCAAGGGAGATGTATACATTGAAAATGCCATCAGCGAGCATCTGAAGCCGGTCATCGCCAAGCTGAAGGAGGCAGGCGTCACCATCGAGGAAAACATCGACGGCATCCGCGTTGTCTGTGACAGGCGCACCAAGGCTGTGGACATCAAGACGCTGCCTTATCCGGGCTTTCCTACAGATATGCAGGCGCAGTTCATGGCACTTTTGACGGTGTCCGAGGGCATGGGCCGGGTGACGGAGACGGTTTTTGAGAACCGCTTTATGCACGTCGACGAGCTGAAGCGCATGGGCGCCAACATCCGCATTGACGGGCGCACCTCCATGGTGGAGGGCGTGGACAGGCTGCATGGCTGTGCTGTCAAGGCTACTGACCTGCGTGCCGGAGCTGCCATGGTGCTGGCAGGGCTGGTGGCAGAGGGCGAAACCAGGGTTGGCTATATCCATCACATCGACCGGGGCTATGACAACCTGGTATCCAAGCTGGTAATGCTGGGGGCAGATATCCGCCGTGCTGATGATTAATAACAAATATTAGCAATATGGAAGGGAGCTGTGAAATGACAACTGCAAAAAAAGATTTGCTGCTTATCAGTGCAGCAGGCTTTATCCTTTTTATGCTGGGCAACTGGGCGATTGCCATTACTGACCCTGTTGAGTCCAACTATACCCTGACGGCCACGGAAATGCTCAGGTCAGGTGACTATGTATCCCCAAGGATTTACGGAAATTACTGGTATGACAAGCCGGCGTTTTTTTACTGGGAGCTGATTGCCGCCTACAAGCTGTTCGGCATCAATGAATTTGCCTCCCGTTTTTTCCCGGGGGTATTCGGCGTGCTGGGACTGTGCATGACCTACGGCTTTGCCCGCAGGCTTTATGACAGGAAAACCGGCCTCATGGCAGCAGGGATTCTGGGCACCTGCTTTGAATACTGGCTGCTGTCCAAGACGGTTATTACGGATTTGACACTGTTTGTATTTTTCAACGCAGTGCTGATTTGCTTTTTCCTGGGCTACTCCACCGGCAAGCGGAACCTGTACTATCTCTGCTATCTCTTTGCCGGGCTGGCAACCTTGGACAAGGGCCCTATCGGGCTGCTGCTGCCGGGCTTTGTGCTGACGGTGTTCCTGTGCATCCGCCGGGATTTCAAGGAATTCCTTTATCTCCGCCTGCCTAGCGGGCTGGTGCTGTATGCACTGGTGGCCGGCAGCTGGTACTACATGATGTACACCATCCACGGCATGGATTTTATTAATAATTTCCTGGGCGTGCACAACTTCCTCCGGGCTACCCAGTCCGAGCATCCCCGCTGGGATGTGTGGTGGTATTACCTGATGATTTTCTTCCTGGGCTGCCTGCCTTGGAGCTGGACGCTGCCGGCTGTCATCCGCAAATATGTCAAGCTGCGCCAGAAGCCTGTCATTGACATGACCACGGCCTTCCTGCTGACCTGGGCGCTGGTGGTAAATATCTTCTATCAGTGCATGGCCACCAAGTATACCACCTATACCCTGCCTGCCCTGCTGCCGATTGCCATCCTGGTGGCCCGTTACCTCTACAACAGGGAGATTCTGGTGAAGCGCATGGTGATAGGCGCAGTGGCTGTCTATGGCGTACTTACCTTTGCTTTGGCTGTACCGGCCTGCTCTGACGAGGGCTACAGCGGCAAGAATGTGGCTGCCGTGTACAAGGACATGGTGACGGAGGATGACCTGGTGGTCAGCTACGGCGATTACAAGACCTCCATCGTCTTCTATGGTGGCAAGATGGTCTACAGGCTGGAAAAGGCTGAGTCCATCCCTGGCATGCTGCCGGATGGCAAGAGCTGGAACGCCAAGAATGTCATGCCGTTTATCTCCTTTGAGGAGCTGCCGACAGACAAGCGGGTTTTCCTGATTCTGAACAACCGCCGCTTTGATTCCTTTGAAAAGGATTTCAAGGTGGATGAATGGAAGCTGCTGGGAGAATTCAAGGCGGCAAGGGTTTATGTCAGGGAAGCAAGATAAATTCCAGTTTATCGTTGTGAAGGTACGGGACTTTTGGAACATTAACGGATGAGTTTTGTTGGTTCGTGCACTCTGTTCAGACTAAAAATGGGCTGAGCGGGACAGCTACCCATAGAA